>NZ_JAMXIO010000046.1:0-25325 GCF_059651515.1 Oerskovia sp. 140933 | reverse complement strand
CCCTGGAGACGGGGTGGGAGAGTAGGTCGCCGCCGGACAACCATTCACCAAAGGCCCACCCCTCACGGGGTGGGCCTTTGGCATACCCCCAACACACCACAGCCCCCAGGGGGAGCGGGGGCTCGGGCCTGCCCGGAGCGTGCGGGAGCGTCAGCCGGCGCACCGGGACGGGGACGCCCCGAATCGCTCAGCTCCAGCCGTATCCCGCGAGCCACCGTGTGATCTCGGCGTAGTACCGCGCGCGCGGTGCGGGTCGCGACAAGGTCAGGTCGTGGATCCCTCCGGGGATGCGGGCGATCGTGACCACGGGTCCCAGGTGCGGTGCGCGCCGGGCGAGAAGCTCGACGTCGAGCACGATGTCCGCCTGGCGCATGTCCTCGCTCCAGCGTGGACTGATGATGGTCCGGTCGGACGTCAGGACGATGATCGGGCACGCGACGGAGAGCCCCGCTGCGACCGTCGCGTGGCCCTCGATGATCCCGCGCAGCCAGCCGGCCCGCACCGCGAACGACGGCACCGGTCGCCAGGCGGGGTTGAACTCCCAGCCGCCGCTCTCGAGGTCACGCAGGGTGCGCGCGTAGTAGCCCGCGTCGATGTTCGGCAGGGGAGCCTTGGGCTGGAACCGTGCGAGCTGACGGATCGCGGGGGTCGACACGGTCCGGACGGTCGACGAGCCCTGCAGCTCCAACCACGGGCTGTTCAGGACGAGCCCCCGCAGTCGGCCTGGGTTCCTGTTCGCCCAGAGGACGCCGGTGAGGCCACCCGTCGAGTGCCCGTTCAGCATGACCGCTGCGTGCGTCCCCAGCTCGGTGTGGATGACGGCGAGCGCGGTCTCGAGGTCCTCGTCGTACTCGTGGAGGTGCTCCATGTACCCGGGGGTCTGGTGCGGTCGGAGGCTGCGCCCGTACTTGCGCAGGTCGAGCGCGAAGAACGCCGCGCCCTGGGAGTGCCAGTACTCGGCGAGCTCTGTCTGGAAGAAGTAGTCGCTCCAGCCGTGGACGTACAGCACCGCGCGCACCGGTCGGACGGCCTCGTCGGTCGGCGGGTCGTAGCGGACGAGGGTCGCGACGACGTCGCCCTCGTCGTCGGGGGTGAGGGTGAGGGTCAGGCGCCGGTAGTCCGGGCCGAGCACGTCCTCCTCCCACCGCCCGCGCTGCGGACGCGGTCGCGGTGTCGAGGGCGTGCGGGGGCGGGCAGGGGAGGACGGCGCGTCCACGGACAGGGGCGAGCGCAACGACGCGAGGGTCAGGGTCCGGGGCGATGCACCCCGGGCGCGACGTCGTGCACCGGCGACCCGGGCCGAGCCCGTCCACTCGTGCGACCCTGCGGACCCGGCGGGGCGCGGGTCGTCACCCCGGGGCCTGGCAGGGGACGGTCGCCCGGCGACGACATCAGCTCGAGGCTCGACGGCGTCGTCCCGGTCACCACCGCGGTTCGGGTCACCACCGCGAGTCCCGTCGCCACCGGCATCAGGGCCGGCAGCACCGGCCTCGGGGCCGGCAGCAGCGGCCTCCGGTCCGGAGCCGCCCTCACGTCCGGCTGCGGTGCGCGGGGCCCGCGCGGGACTGCCCCGGACCGACCGGTCCTCGCCGTCGCTCATGTCGTGAGCACGATCTTCCCGTACTGCTCCCCGGCGTCGAGCCGTGCGAGGCCGGCTGCGGCCTGGGCCAGGGGAAGGACCTCGTCGACGGTCGGGCGGACGTCGGTCCGGGCGAGGAACCGCAGCAGGGCCGCGAGGTCCTCGCGCGACCCCATGGTGACGCCCTGCACGGTGATCTCCTGGAAGAAGATCCGGGAGAGCTCGGCGGGGCTCGCGTCTCCCGAGGTCGCCCCGGCGACGACCACGGTCCCGCCGGGCCGGACCGATCGCATCGAGTGCGACCAGGTCGCCTGCCCGACGGTCTCGATCACGGCGTCGACCCGTGCGGGCAGGCGGGCGCCGGGCTCGAGCACCGCGGACGCCCCCTGCTGCAGGGCTCGCGCCCGCTTGGCCGAGGACCGCGAGGTCACGAACACCTCGACACCGGCCGCGCTCGCGAGGCGCGTCGCCGCGCTCGCGACCCCGCCGCCCGCTCCTTGCACGAGCACGCGGTCGCCCGGGGCGAGCCGCGCGACGGTGAAGAGCATGCGGTAGGCGGTGAGCCACGCCGTCGGGAGGCAGGCCGCCTCCACGAAGGTGAGCTCCGGCGGCTTGGGGACCAGGTTCTTGGTGGGGACGACGACCTGCTCGGCGAGCGTCCCCTGGTACTTCTCCGAGAGGAGCGTCCGGGACTCGGCCGGGCCCACGCCGTGCCCGTCGGCGCCGATCACGCCGTGGACGACGACCTCGGTCCCGTCGGGGGCGACGCCCGCGGCGTCGGTGCCGAGGATCATGGGGAGCTGCTCGGCACGGAGCCCGACGCCGCGCAGCGACCACAGGTCGTGGTGGTTGAGGCTCGCGGCCCGGACGTCCACGACGGACCAGTTCTCCCGGGGCTCGGGAGCGGGTCGCTCTCCGACGGTCAGTCCTGCGAGCGGGTCCTGCTGGTCGAAGTGCGTCACGTAGGCGGCAAGCATGTGTCCAACCTACGGTCTCCCCGCGCGGATCGCGTCCGAGCCCGGGCCGGTGCCGCACGCCGTCCGCGTCGTGAGAAGGAGCGGGGCGCCGGTGCAGGTCAGCGGTGGATGCCGCCCGGCACGGGGTGCCACCTCGGGCCGTAGCGTCGGGTGAACACCGCGCCGCCGACCTCGACGAGCGCGCCGGCGGCGGCACGGACGGCGCGCGCGATCTCGGCGGCCCGGTCGTCGTCCTCGGCGAGGTAGCGCACGGTGACGCGGGCCTCGCCGCGCACGATCCCCAGGTCGTAGGCCTCGACCTCCGTCACCTCGCGCGCTGCGGCCGCGGCCGCGGGCAGCACGGCTTCCGGGGACGCGCCGGGGCGCAGCATCCCGACGACGAGGCTCACCCGGTAGGAGGTCACCGCTGCACCCTGCCACACCTCGGGCGCCCGGGCCGAACCCCGGGCCGGGCCCGGCGCCGTGACCCTCTTCACCCGATATACCTGCACGCCCGGAAACATCGCGTCGGCATACTGTGCCCATGCGCATCACCGCCAAGATCGACTACGCCGTCCGCGCGTGCGTGGAGCTCGCCGTCGCCCGCGACGAGGGGTTCGTGACGGCTGAGCGCGTCGGCAGGGCGCAGGGCATCCCGGGGTCCTTCCTCCTGGGCATCCTCAACCAGCTGCGGCGGTCGGGCCTGGTCGAGAGCCGCCGGGGCGCCGACGGGGGCTTCCGTCTGGCGGCGGACCCGTCGCGGATCGCGGTCGCGGACGTGATCCGTGCGATCGACGGTCCGCTCGCGAACGTCGCGGGGGTCCAGCCGGAGGACACGTCGTACGCGCCGTCCGCGGCGGCGCTCCGGCAGACGTGGGTCGCGCTGCGGGTCGCGATGCGTTCGGTCCTGGAGCACGTCACGATCGGGGACATCGCGTCGGGCGCGCTGCCCGACGACGTCGCGCACCTCGTGGGGGACTCGGAGGCGTGGGTCACGCGCCCGTTCGGCGACGAGGTCGAGCTGCGGGGCGGGGCGGCCGGCCCGGGTGGCACCGCGGATCTCTGAGGGGCCCTGCCGCGCTCGACGGGCCGGGGTCGTCGCGTGCGTCGACCAGCGTGCGTTAACACTGTGCAACCTTGTCTCATCCACCAACCGAATCTGGACCGTTTCGGTCCAGTTCAACTAGCGTCGCTCCCATGCACACCGAGCCGACGCACCGCGCGCACCACCTGGTGCGTGCCACCGCGCCGGGCTGTCGCTGTCGTCCCGTCTGACCGGACGAACCAGCCCCCCTGCGCCGGCCCTTCCGGCGCGCCTGTGCACCCGCGACCAGGTCGCGGCCCCCCGAAAGCGACCCCTCATGGTTGTGCCCACGCCCCCCTCCGTCCCCGGAGCGCCGCGCCGCGTCCCGCCTCGCGCCCCGCAGCGCGCACCACGTCCCACGCTCGTCGAGGACTCGGCCGACCACCTCCTGCTGCACGCCGACGTCCTCGTGATCGGCGGCGGACCGGCCGCGACGTGGTCCGCGATCACCGCGACCGAGCAGGGCGCGAGCGTCGTCCTGGTCGACAAGGGCTACTGCGGCACGAGCGGCGTCGCGGCGACGGCGGGCGTCGGGCACTGGCTCGTCCCGCCGGACGCGGACCGCCGCGACGAGGAGATCACGCCGCGAGAGGAGCAGGGCGGCTACCTCACCGACCGCGACTGGACCAACGACGTGCTCGACGAGGCCTGGTACCGCACCGCGCTCATCGAGGAGTGGGGGTACGAGCGCACGCGTCGCTCGCGCCCGGCAGCAGGCGGAGCCCGCACCGCCCCAGCCCCGAACCCCTTCGCGCGCCGCCCCGGCGAGCGGTCGTTCTCGGGCTCGTCCCCCGACTACCTGCGCTTCCTGCGCGGCAAGGTCAAGAAGAACGGGGTCACGGTCCTCGACCACAGCCCCGCGCTCGAGCTCCTGGTCGACGGCGCGGGCGTCGTCTCGGGCGCCCAGGGCTACCAGCGCCAGACGGGGCGTGCCTGGCGCGTGGCGAGCGGCGCCGTCGTGCTCGCGACGGGCGGCACCACCTGGAAGTCCCACTCCCTGGGCGGCGACGTCAACACGGGAGAGGGCCACCTGATGGCCGCCGAGGTGGGCGCGCACCTGTCGAGCATGGAGTTCTCCAACTTCTACGGCATGGTCCCGTTCGGCACCTCGATGGACAAGAACGGCTTCTTCGTCACGGCGTCCTACTGGGACCGCCAGGGCGTGCCCATCGCGTACGAGAACCTGCACAAGAGCCGCGCCGAGCTCCTGGGGGCCTCGCTGCGCGGCACGATCACGGCCCAGTTCACGCAGTTCGGACCGGAGGTCCGCCCGACCCTGCGCGCCGCCATGCCCAACTTCTTCATGGTCACGGACAAGCTGGGCGTCGACCCGTTCACCGAGCGCTTCCCCATGGACTGGGTCCAGGAGGGAACGGTGCGCGGCACGGGCGGCGTCCACGTCCTGGACCGCGACGCGTGGACCGGCGTCCCAGGTCTGTTCGCGGCGGGCGACGTCGCGGCGCGCGACCGCGTGGTCGGTGCCGCGACCGGCGCTGGCGGCCCCAACCTCGCGTGGGCCGTGGCGACGGGCACGTGGTCGGGCCGTGCGGCCGCCGCTCTCGCAGCGGACCGCGGCCCGTCGTCGCGCGGGCTGCACCTCGAGCCCACGGGCACGGTGGGTCTGCGGCCCGACGACGCCGCGCACCCCCCGCTGTCGGCCCCGGCCGGGGAGGGCTCGTGGCGCGAGATCACGGCGGCGGTCCGCGACGAGATGCTGCCCATCGACAAGTCGGTCTTCCGCCACCACCAGGGCCTCGTGCGCTCGCTCGACACGCTCGACGACCTGTGGGACCGCGCGGGCACCGAGCTGGTGCCGGCCGCGGTGCGCGGCGCCGAGGCGATCCGCACGCGCGAGACGGGAGGCATGCTCGCGATGGCCCGCTGGGCGAACCGCACGGCGCTGCACCGCACCGAGACCCGCGGCATGCACACGCGCACCGACTTCCCCGACCCCGACCCGCAGCAGGCCCGGCGCCTGCTCACGGGCGGGCTGCGCGACCTGTGGGTGGTCCCGGACCCGGAGCCACCCGTGACCGGCGACGCCGGGGCGCCGTACGCCGCTCCCACCCCACCGACCCGAGCCGAGGAGGCGTCGTGATCGAGATCCTCAACGCCGCACGCTGCACGTCGTGCGACATCTGCGTGCGGATCTGCCCGACCAACGTCTTCGAGGCCGTCGACGGCGGGGTGCCGACCATCGCGCGGCACTCGGACTGCCAGACCTGCTTCCAGTGCGAGGCGTACTGCCCCGAGGACGCGATCTTCGTGTCCCCGTCGCGTACCCCCGAACCGGCCGGCTCACCGTTCCTCGACGAGGCCGACCTGCTCGACCGCGACCTCCTGGGCCTCTACCGGGACCGGGTCGGGTGGCGTCGCGCACCGCGAGGGCAGGGCAGCGACCAGGACACCGGGGCGGCCGGCGCCTCGACCGTCCCGCAGGCGGGCGAGACTGCCGCCGCGGTCCTGTCCTCCGACGTCGACTACCACCGCGCGGCAGCGCTCGCCCCGACCACGACCACCGACCACCCCGACAGCACCACGACCCACCTCCAAGGAGCCCCCTCATGAGCCGGAACCGCACCCTCGCCGCCCTGGCGTCCGTCGCCCTCGTCGCCAAGGGTTTCGTCGGGTTCAACAACGGGCCGCCAGTGGTCCAGGCCCTCCAGACGGGCGACATCCAGGTCGGCTTCATCGGCGACACGCCCGCGACCCAGGCCAGGGCGAGCGGCCTCGACGTCCCGGCGCTCGTGATCGCCAAGCCCTCCTCCGACATCTGGTTCCTCACCAGGACCGGCGGCGTCACGACGATCGACCAGCTCGCGGGCAAGAAGGTCGGGCTCCAGTTCGGCTCCAACTTCGACAAGTACGGCCGCGCGGTCCTCGAGCGCGCCGGGGTCCTGGAGGACGTCGAGCTCGTCAACCTCCTGTTCGCCGACGCCCTGCCCGCGCTCCAGCGCGGCGACATCGACGCCGTCCCGGTCCCCGCGACCACGGCCGGGATCTGGCGCCTCCAGAACGACTTCCCGGTCCTGTCCAAGGCCAGCGAGGACGACCCCGACCTGCTCGCGACGAGCGTCTCCCTCACCTCGCGCGAGACCTACGAGGCGAACCCCGAGCTCGCCGCCGCGGTCTGGGAGGTCACCGAGGCCGGCGTCGCCAAGATCGAGGCCGACCACGACGCCTACGCCCAGTGGGTCTTCGAGGCGACCGGCTCGCCCGTCGAGGTCGTCAAGGAGGCCGAGCTCTGGCAGTACGGCACGCAGGCGATCGACCCGGACGGGCTCGAGACCGTGCAGTCCACGCTCGACTTCCTCGTCGGCTCCGGCGCCGCCCCGAAGGCCTTCGACGTCAGCACGTGGGGCGTCGAGTGACCGCCGGCACGACGACGTCGCGCGCCCCCGCGGAGGCGTCCCCGGTGGGTGCAGCGGCAGCCGCCGGGACGGTGCCGACCACCGTCCCGGGCGCGGACGGGCCGCGGACGGGCGCGACGGCGTCGGGCAGGAAGAAGCGGTCACCGCGCGACGTCCTGCTGCGCGCCTCGGTGCCCACCGCGATCCTCGCGCTCTGGTTCCTGGGCTCGGCCCAGGGCTGGATCGACGAGAAGCAGTTCCCCGCCCCCTGGCAGGTGGGTTCGGCGTTCGTCGAGCTCGTCGGCACGGGCGTGCTCTGGGAGAACCTGTCGGTCTCGCTCGGACGCGTGGCCGTGGGCTTCGCGGTCGGCGGGCTGCTCGGGCTCACGCTCGGCGTCGTCGCCGGGCTGTTCCGCCTGGGCGACCAGCTCCTCGACCCCACGCTCCAGATGCTGCGCACCATCCCGTTCCTCGCGATCGCGCCGCTGCTCATCCTCTGGTTCGGGATCGACGAACGGCCCAAGATCATCATCATCGCGGCCGCCGCGCTGTTCCCGCTCTACCTCAACACCCACAGCGGCGTGCGGAACGTCGACCGCAAGATCCTGGAGGCCGGCAAGGTGTTCGGGCTGCGCGGGCTGGGGCTCGTGCGGCACGTGATCCTGCCCGAGGCCATCCCGTCGGTCCTCGTGGGGCTGCGCGTCTCGCTGTCGGTGTCGCTGCTCGCGCTCATCGTCGCGGAGATGTCCAACGCGCCGCGCGGCATCGGGTTCCTCATGGTCTCCGCGCAGCAGTACTTCCAGATGGACGTGCTCGTCGTGTGCGTCCTGATCTACGCGGTGTGGGGGCTGTCGGTCGACCTCGTCGTGCGCGGTCTCGAACGCGTCCTGCTGCCCTACAAGCGACTCGGGAGAAAGTCATGAGCGCACCGACCGTGCCGGACCTCGCCGCGCCGACCGCGCCGACCGCGCCGACCGCACCGACCGTGCAGGTCCGGGGCGTCGGGAAGTCGTACGGCGACCGGAGCATCCTGGAGAACTTCTCCCTGACCTTGCGACCCGGTGAGTTCGTCGCGCTGCTCGGGGCCAGCGGGAGCGGCAAGACGACGCTGCTGCGCATCCTCGCGGGACTCGAGGAGCACGACTCCGGGACCGTCGAGGCCCCGGCCGAGCGCACCGTCGTGTTCCAGGAGCCCCGGCTCGTGGCGTCCAAGCGTGTCGGGTCCAACGTGATCCTCGGGCAGCGGTCCACGCGCGACCGGCGCGCCGCAGCCTCGGCGGCGCTCGCCGAGGTGGGCCTCGGCGGGCGCGAGGCCGCGTGGCCCACGACGCTGTCCGGGGGAGAGGCGCAGCGGGTGGCGCTCGCCCGGGCGCTCGTGCGCAACCCCCGGCTGCTGCTGCTCGACGAGCCGTTCGCCGCGCTCGACGCCCTGACCCGCATCAAGATGCAGGCGCTCGTGGCCGAGCTGTGCCACGAGCACCAGCCCGCCGTGCTGCTCGTGACGCACGACGTCGACGAGGCGATCCTGCTCGCCGACCGCGTGGCGGTGCTCCAGGACGGGAAGGTCGGGGTCGAGCTCGAGGTGCCGTTCGAGAGGCCCCGGCGACGCGGCGTGCCCGGCTTCGGGGACTTCCGGCGGCGGCTGCTGCTCGAGCTGGGGGTCGAGGAGGCGATCGGGGCGGCGTGACCCCGCCTCAGCGGGCTGCGAGCTCGTCCCGCCAGGGCGGGTTCGCGCCCGCACGAGAGACCGTGACCGCGGCCGCGGCCACGCACCGTTCGAGGACCGCGGTCAGCGTCGGCAGATCGATCGCCCGCAGCGCCTCGCGCCGGTCGGCCCCCAGGAGGTCCCGTTCCCAGAGCCCGTCGATCAGAGCGCCCATGAAGGTGTCACCGGCCCCCACCGTGTCCACGACCTCGACCCGGGGCGCGGCCACGCGCACCTCGCCCGCGGCGCATACCGCCACCGCGCCCTCGCCGCCGAACGTCACGACCACGACCGCCGGGCCCCGGTCGTCCTGGGACGGCCCGGCGCCGGAGGGCCCCGCTCCGGACCGCCCGGCCCACCGGCGGGCGACCTCGACCGGGTCCAGGCCCGGGTACAGCCACTCGACGTCCTCGTCGCTGACCTTGACGACGTCGGCGGACGCGACGAGCGGCTTGATCCGCGACAGCGCGGCCTCCGGCGTGCCCATGAGGCTGGGGCGGGCGTTCGGGTCGTACGTGACGGTCGCCCGCTCGCGCGCGGCGAGGACCAGGTCGTGGACCTTGCTCGCACCCGGTTCGAGGACGGCCGCGATCGAGCCCGTGTGGACGGCGAGCGTCCCGTCGGACGCCGCGGTGCCGGGGGCCAGGTCCCACGTGATCGCGAAGTCGTACGTCGCGGCCCCCGACCCGTCGAGGACCGCTCGGGCCACGCTCGTGGCGGTGGCGCCGTCGGACCCCGGGGTGAGGGTCACCGCCGAGTCGGCGAGCCACGCGCGGACCCGCTCGCCACGCTCGTCGCGCCCGACGTGTGTCGCCAGCCGTGCCTCGCGCCCGAGGCGCCCGAGCGTGAGGGCGACGTTCGCGGGGCTGCCGCCGGGGTGCTCGTCGCTCGTGCCGTCGGCACGAGCGACCTGGTCGACGAGCGCCTCTCCGACGACGAGGACGTGCGGGGCGGGGTGCGGCATCGGGACTCCTGGGCGGCGAGGGGTCGGTGGTCTGACGGTCCGATGAACGATCCTGCACCGTTGACAGCGGTGTCAACCGCTTGCCCGGCGGCGCCCGCGCCGGGTCGGGCGGGGGCCGCCGGGCGACGGCCCCCGCCCGACGGCCGCTACTTCAGGTACGGACCCGCCTCACCGACCTTGCCCGGTGCCGGGTTGCCCGGCAGCTCGAGCACGTAGGCGCGCATGTTGCCCTTGCCGCTGACCGGCACCGCGAGCGAGCCGCCCGTGACGACCTTGCGGTCCCCCGTCACGGCGTCCACGTAGGTGCCGTTCGGGATGCCGGCGAACGTCGCCGAACCGCTCACCGCGACCAGGACGAACGAGTCCACGGAACCCTCGGTGAACCGCTTCTTGTACGCGATCCCCCCGGAGACGCCCTCGGTCGAGTACTGCCCCTTCTGGAGCGCCGGGACCGCGCGACGGATCTGGTTGAGGCGCTGGACGTGCTTGACCAACGGCTGCTGGAGCGTCGTCGCGACCGCCCCCGTGGCCGACGAGACGACCCCGAAGTCGCTCGCCACGACCGTCCCCGCCAGGTGGTCGCCGTAGTAGGCGCGCCCGGTCGTCGCGAGCGGGCACGTCGGGCCGCAGTCGATCTTCTGGCCCGCCTGGAACTCGATCTCCGAGCCGTAGTAGAGGGTCGGGATGCCGCGGAACGTCCACATGAGGCTCATGTTCTCGGCCCATGCGTCGGTGCCTCCGGCGAACCGGGTCTGGGACTTCCCGGGCCCGTAGTCGTGGCTGTCCACGTAGACCGCGTTGAACGTCGCGTCGTTCGTGACGTCGTCGGAGTCCTTGCCGGACCAGAAGGCGTTCGAGGCGTCGTCGAAGTTCATGTGCATGCGCATGTCGATGATGTTCATGCCCGACGCCTTGGAGTGGTCGGGCGCGTGGTAAGTGTTCCCGACCAGGGTCGCGTTGGTGCTCGTCGGCTGGTTCGCCGGCCCCATGAGGTTCTCGTACTGGAACTGCTCGGCTGCGGCGACCACGTCGTCGAGCGAGTACTCCTTGCGCTCGTCCCACGTGTAGAACGGCGCCGAGTGGTTCACGGACCCGCGGTTCCACTTGTCGTGCACGAACTGCGCGACCTCGCCGAACACGTAGAAGTCCTTGCCCTTTTCCCCGTGCGTCGCGACCGCGTGCTCCTGGATCGCGGGCAGGAAGACCCGGTTCCAGGTGACGCGGGGGATGTGGACCGCGGTGTCGACACGGAAACCGTCGACGCCCATGTCGATGTACCTGTTGTACGCGCCGATCAGGTAGTCCTGCACCTGCTCGTTCTCGGTGTTGAAGTCCGCGAGGTCCTCGTGGATCCAGCAGTCCTGGGCGTCCTTGCCCTCCCAGTTCCCGATCCAGCAGGGGTGGTAGAGGGTCGACGGGAACATGCCCGATGTCGCGTTGGGCCACTGGCAGCTGTACGTCCGGAAGCCCTCGGCCGAGTAGCCGACCGGGACCCCCCAGCTGGCACAGCTCTGGCCCGCGGGCTGCGTCGAGGACCACAGGTCGCCGTTGTACGTCGAGCCGTCGGCGTCCTCCTCGAGCGGGTCGTACTCCTTGCCCGCGACGGGCTCGTCGTAGTACCAGCTCCACTGCGCGTCACGAGCGCCGTACACGGTCGGGGTGAACAGCCCTTCTGCGCCCCAGCGGGACGAGTGGTTGTACACGACGTCCTGGTAGATCTTGATGCCCTGGGCGTGCGCGGCGTCGATCAGGTCCTGGTAGCTCGCGCCCTCGGACTCCAGACGCGGGTCCACACGGTAGAAGTCCCACCCGTGGTAGCCGTGGAAGTCGTAGTCGGAGCGGTTGAGCACGACGGGCGTGATCCAGATCGCCGAGAACCCGAGGCCCTTGATGTAGTCGAGCTTGTCGACGATGCCCTCGAAGTCGCCCCGGAACATGGGGTCGTCGTTCGCGGCGTTGCCCGACTTCACGTGCATCGAGCCGCCACGGTTGTTGGTCGCGTCGCCGTCGTTGAAGCGCGCGGTCATGACGAAGTAGATCGAGTCCTCGCGGGGGTCCCCGCCGAGCGGCTCGCCCTTCGTGGCGGGGGGCGTGGTCGGCTTGACGCCGGTCGTCCTCGAGACGGTCGCGCTCGCGGCGGAGCGGTTGCCCGCCGCGTCGAACGCGGTCACGGAGTACGAGTACGCCGTGTTCTCGAGGAGGTTCGAGTCGGTGGCGGACGTGCCCGTGACGTCACGCGTCACGGTGCCCGCGCCGCCCGTGCGGGTCACGGTGTAGCCCGCGACCGCCTTGTCGTCGGTCGACGCGGTCCAGCTCGCGGTGAGGCCGATGCCCGTGCCCGTCACGGCCAGGCCCGAGGGGACCGACGGGGCCGTGGTGTCGGGGACCTCGGGGACGACGGGCGGGCACGGGTCGGTCGCGTTCGCCGTGAGCGCCCCGTTCCTCACGGTCGAGACCCCGGGTCCGTAGGTGTAGTCCTTGCCACCGTTGTTGTCCCAGGTGCCTGAGCCGTCGTTGAAGACGACCTTGCCGCCCGTGGCTGCCCCCAGGTCGATCGTGAACCGGAACCACCCGGTGCAGGCGGCCTCCATGGACTTGCCCGGTGCCGTGGTCCAGGCCGCGGTCGTGGTGCTGAAGTGGATCTTCGGGGCGGTCCACGTCGTCGAGTAGTAGAGGGTCGCCGAGCTCGTGGGGGTGCCGGTCGGCGTGGGTGTGGGCTCGGGCCCCGGGGTGGTGCTGCACGGCGAGGTCCCGGACGTGACGGCGCCGTCCTTGACGACCACGATGCCCGAGCCGACCGCGTAGTTGCGGCCGCCGTTGCTGTCCCAGGTCCCCGACCCGTCGTTGAACGTGACCTGTGCTCCGCCGGCCGTCCCGAGCGGGATGGTCCGGCTCAGCCAGCCGTCGCACGCGGGCGTCATGGCGACGCCGGGGACCGTGGTCCACGCGCCGCCCGTGGCGGCGTAGTGGACGTTGGTCGTGGCCCAGCCCGAGCGGGCCGGGTAGTAGACCGTGGCCGAGGCCTCGCTCGTGGCGCCGACGGCCGAGGTGGCCACCGAGGTGACGGCGAGCGGGCCCAGGAGCCCGATGCCGAGGAGGAGAGCGACGGGTCGTCTCCACCGTGCGAACGTCGTTGATCGCATGATCTTCCTTCGTCAAGGGGGCGCCGCCGAGAGTCACGACGGCGTGACTTCTGCAAGGCTGCGTAACGTTGCAACCCTTCTTGCGGGAACATACAGGACATCCCGTGGGGTGGCCAGAGGTGTGGGACCCTCGTCCCAGCGCATCGACGCGCGACAGGAGAACCCGTCGCGGGCGGCGCCGAGCAAGGGGAGTGCAGTGGACATCAAGCCGTGGCACGTCGTGAACGTCGCCATCGTGGTGGCGATCCTGGTCTTCGTGGCGATCGTCGTGCGGGCGTTCCTCGCAGGACTGCGCGGCGAGGAACGCCGTCGGCACCGGCGGGCCCCCCGAGGCTGACCCCGCCCGGCGATCCCGGCTCCGGGCCGCAGACGTCTCGCTCAGCGCACGGCCGCGAACGCCTCCAGGACCCGGTCCACGCTCGACCGCAGGCCCCAGCGCGCG
Source organism: Oerskovia sp. 140933 (assembly GCF_059651515.1). NCBI lineage: Bacteria > Bacillati > Actinomycetota > Actinomycetes > Micrococcales > Cellulomonadaceae > Oerskovia > Oerskovia sp. 140933. The sequence continues at coordinate 12,102 of NZ_JAMXIO010000046.1, read as the reverse complement.
GCGAGCCCGTCGAGGGCCGCAGCGTCCGCGGGCGCGGACGGGACGTCGTCGGGCACCGCGGGCAGGGGAGCGTCCCGCGCGACCTGGACCACGAGCGGCGCGACGTCCAGGTAATCCGCGGCCTCGGTGAGGCGGCGGCGCTGCGTGGGGCTCAGGCCGGGGTCGCCCTCGTCGCGTGCGCGCAGGATGCCCGCGAGGTCGCCGTACCGGGCCAGCAGGCCCGCGGCCGTCTTCTCCCCGATGCCCGCGACCCCGGGCAGCCCGTCGCTGGGGTCGCCGCGGAGCGCGGCCATGTCGGCGTACGCCTGGCCCGACGTCACGCCGTAGCGCTCGGCGAGCCGCTCGACGTCCACGACGTCGAGCTTCTTGAGGCCGCGCGCGGTGTACAGGACGCGCACGGGCACGGTGTCGTCGACGAGCTGGAACAGGTCGCGGTCCCCGGTGACGACCTCGACGGGTCCCTCCTGCCCGACGGCGCCGCTCGCCCCGGTCGTCCCGCCCTCCTCGCGCAGGGCTCGCCGACGGACGGACTCGCGCTCGACGAGCGTGCCGATCACGTCGTCGGCCTCGTAGCCGGGGCACCCCACGCGCGCGATCCCGAGGGCAGCGAGGACGTCCACGATGATCGGGACCTGGACCGTCAGGGCCTCCGGTACCTCCTCGATGCCCGTGGTGCCGGGGACCTCGGTCGCGACGCGGTGGGCCTTGTAGGACGGGATGGCGTCGACGCGGAACGCGGGGCGCCAGTCGTCGTCCCAGCAGGCCACGACACGGGCCGGCCGGCGCTCGGTGACGAGGACCGCGATGGTGTCGAGGAATCCGCGCACGGCGTTGACGGGCGTGCCGTCGGGGGCCTTGACCGAGTCCGGGACGCCGAAGAAGGCCCGGAAGTACTGCGACGCGGAGTCGAGGAGCAGCAGCCCACCGCTGCCGGGGAGCTGGGTGTCGCGCAGGGGTGCGGTCGTCGCCGGGTCGGTCATGGTCCCCAACGTACCGGCGGGCGCCCACGCGGGCCCGCTGATCTGACGCGACGGCGAGGGATGTGTCACATCCGATTCGGGACCTTTGGCGCCCTTCTCTCGCAGGTCACGTGCCTATGGTGGAAGTTGCCCCGGGCATCCAGGGGGGCCGTCCGGGTCCGACTGTCAGGAACTCATCGACCAACCGAGAGAGGACGTGGCGAGCATGAAGGCTGCACGTTTCCACGGACGAGAAGACATCCGCATCGAGGACGTCCCGGCCCCCGAGCTGCGGCCCGGCGCGGTCGCGATCGACATCGCGTGGTGCGGGATCTGCGGTTCCGACCTGCACGAGTACCTCGACGGCCCCATCTTCACCCCCGCGGCGGGCCACCCCCACCCCCTGTCTCACGAGGAGATCCCCGTGACGATGGGCCACGAGTTCTCCGGGACCGTGACCGCGCTCGGCGAGGGCGTCGACGACCTCACGGTCGGCGAGTCCGTCGTCGTCGAGCCCTACTTCGTGTGCGGCGAGTGCGCGCAGTGCGAGGCCGGCAACTACCACCTGTGCGTCAAGATGGGCTTCATCGGCCTGGCCGGCGGTGGCGGTGGCCTCTCCGAGAAGATCGTCGTCGACCGTCGCTGGGTCCACCCCGTGGGCGACATCCCCCTCGACCAGGCCGCGCTCATCGAGCCCCTGTCGGTCGGCCACCACGCGGTCGTGCGCTCGGGCGCACAGGCCGGCGACGTCGCCCTCGTGGGCGGCGCCGGCCCGATCGGTCTGCTCACGGCCGCAGTCCTCAAGGCGCGCGGCGTCACGGTCATCATGTCCGAGGTCTCCGAGGCCCGGAAGACCAAGGCCCGTGAGACGGGCGTCGCCGACCACGTCGTCGACCCCACGCAGGACAACCTCATCGCCCGCGTCCGCGAGATCACGGACGGCAAGGGCGTCGACGTCGCGTTCGAGTGCACGAGCGTCAACGCGGTCCTCGACCAGCTCTTCGACGCGGTCCGCCCGGCCGGCGTGATCGTCGTCGTGTCGATCTGGGGCAAGCCCGCCGCGGTCGACATGCAGAAGCTCGTCCTCAAGGAGATCGACCTGCGCGGGACCATCGCCTACGTGCGCGACCACGCCGAGACGATCAAGCTCGTCCAGGAGGGCAAGGTGGACCTCGCCCCGTTCATCACGGCGAAGATCCCGCTCGAGGACCTCGTCACCGAGGGCTTCGACACGCTGATCCACCGCAACGAGACCGCGGTCAAGATCCTCGTCCACCCCTGACGGGCCGGGTCCTTCTCGCGTGGGTGCGGAGCAGCTGTCGCCGATCGGCCCGATCGGCGACACCTGCTCCGCACTCAGCGGACCGTCGCGAAGAACTCCCGCACGTCCGCGACGAACAGTTCCGGCTCTTCCATCGCCGCGAAGTGCCCCCCGCGGCCCTCGACGTCGGTCCACCGCGTGATCCGGTGCTGGGCCTCGGCGTACCGGCGGATGCCGACGTCGTGCGCGAGCACGACGACGGCCGTCGGGACCCCGGTCGGTGGCTCGGGTGCGTCCCACGCGCTCTCGCTCGCGTACGCCATGTACGCCGACGACCCGGCCGTGCCGGTCAGCCAGTAGATCATCACGTCGGTGAGCATCCGGTCCCAGCCGAGCACCTCGTGCGGCAGGGCGTCCGCGGGGAACGTCCACGCCTTGAGCTTGTCGAGGATCCACGCGAGCTGCCCGACGGGCGAGTCGGTGAGCGCCGCGCCGACCAGCCCGGGGCGCGTCCCCTGGATCGAGACGTAGCCGAGCTCCTCGGTCATGAAGCGCCCGATCCGGCCCAGGCGGTCGCGCTCGAGGTCCGTGAGGCTCGCGAGCTCGTCCGCCCCGATCTCGTGGAGCGCCATGCCGATGTTGCCGTTGAGGTGCACGCCCACGACCGGCCCCGTGGTGCCGTCGCTCCCGGTCGCGCGCGCGACCTCGGGCGAGACGCCCGCGCCCACGTCGCCGCCCTGCACCCCGTAGCGCTCGTAGCCGAGCCGACGCATGAGCTCGGCCCACGCGACCGCGATCCTCGCGCTGTCCCAGCCGGCCTCGGTGGGCCCCGAGAACCCGAAGCCCGGGAGCGAGGGGACCACGACGTGGAAGGCCTGCGCGGGATCGCCGCCGTGCGCGCGCGGGTCCGTGAGCGGCCCGATCACGTCGAGGAACTCGGCGAACGAGCCCGGCCAGCCGTGCGTGAGGAGCAGCGGCAGGGCGTCGGGCTCGGGCGAGCGCACGTGCAGGAAGTGGACGCGCTGCCCGTCGATCTCGGTGAGGAACTGCGGGTGGGCGTTGATGGCCGCCTCCTGCGCGCGCCAGTCGTAGCGGGTGCGCCAGTGCTCGACGACCTCGCGCAGGTAGGAGACGGGCACGCCCGTGTCCCAGCCGTCACCCGGCAGCGGGGCGGGGAACCGGGTGCGGTCGAGACGTCCGGCCAGGTCGTCGAGGTCGACCTGCGGGATCTCGAGGCGGAAGGGGCGGATCGTGGAGCTCGTCGTCGTGTCCATGTCCCCGACGCTACGCACGGTAGCAGTCAGGTCCTGTCCGCTTCTCCGCGCCGGACGCGCCGGACGCCCGGGACTCAGCGGTCCGGGACCAGGCCCTCCTCGCGTGCCCGCACGATCGCCGCGGCCCGGTCGCGCAGCGAGAGCTTGGCCAGGACCCCCGCGACGTAGTTGCGGACCGTCTTGGTGCTCAGCGACAGCCGCCGCGAGATCGCGGTGTTGTCGAGGCCCGCGGCGACCAGCGCGAGGACCTCGCGCTCACGGTCGGTGAGCTGCGGGAACGGTACGGGCACGCGCGACGCGCCCAGCACGTTCGCCACGGCCCGCGCCGCGACCCCCGGCGCGAGGATCAGCTCGCCGTTCGCCACGGCTCGCACGGCGCGCTCGACCTCGTGCGGCGACGCCGACTTCACGAGGAACCCGTGCGCCCCGGCGCGCAGGCAGGCCGCGACCGAGTCGTCGTCCTCGTGCATGGTCATGACGAGCACGGGCACGTCCGGCCGGGAACGCACCAGGTCGCGCGTGAGCTCGACGCCCGACCCGTCGCCCAGGTCGAGGTCCATGACGACGACGTCGACGACGTCCAGGTCGCCGGGCGCCACCAGGGTCGTGCGGGCCTCGGCGGCGCTCGCGGCCTGCGCCACGACGGTCACGCCCTCGAGCGAGTCGAGCAGCGCGGCCATCCCGATCCGGAACACGGGGTGGTCGTCGACGATGGCCACGCGGATCGGTCTCACGGCGCGACCTTCCGGGGGAGGACGGCCCGCACGCGCGTGCCGCGCGGTGCGAGCGGGGCGATCTCCAGGGTCCCACCGAGCTCCTCGACGCGCTCCCGCATGGACCGCGTCCCGACGCCGGCGCGCGCGTCCTGCCGGACGCCCGACCCCGCGTCGTCGCACGTCACGACCAGGTACGTCCGCCCGTCGAGCGTCCCGGGAGGCCCCGGCGGGTGGGCGGCGACCTCGACGCGGCAGCCCGCGGCCCCGCTGTGCCGGGACGCGTTGATGACGGCCTCGCTCGCGATCGCGTAGGCCGCGGCCGCGACGCGCGGGTCGAGGTCGTCGCACGGCCCGCACGCGAGGTCGACCGCGAACCCGTCGGCGTCGTGGTGGTCGGCGAGGTCGCGCAGCGCGGCCTCGAGACCCGCCTCGTCGAGCGCGGGCGGCAGGAGGCTGCGCGAGAGCGTGCGGACGTCGTCGACCCGCTCCTCGACCTCCCGTTGGAGCGCCTCCAGCACGGCGGCCGCGGCGGCCGGATCGGTCGCGAGGGTGTTGCGCGCTCCCTGCAGCCCGAGCCGCAACCCGCTCAGCCACGGCCCGACGCCGTCGTGCAGCTCGCGGCGGACGAGCCGCCGCTCGGCGAGGCGCGCCCGGGTCACGGCGTCCTTGGCACGTTCGAGGTCGCGCGCGCCGCTCGCCAGCGCGAGGCCCGCCGCGACGACGGGCACGAGCTGGGCGAGCGCGTCCCGCGTCCGGGCGTCGAGGCGCTCGCCCGCGCGGGGCGTGACCGCGAGGTCGCCCAGGACCCGGCCGCCGTGCTCGACGGGCACGTGGGTCACGTGGGTCGAGGCGGACCACCCCCACGAGGCCTCGACGGTCGGGGTCGTCGGGACAGGGGCGGAGTCGGTGGGCGCTCCGTCGGTGGGCGCACCGTCGGGCGGTCCGTCGTCAGCGCGCGGGCCCGTGCCCGGCGCGGTCCGGCCGCTCGTGAGCGTCACCGACGCGAGCCGGAGCGACTCGCCGGTCGACGCCACGAGGCCGTGCAGCAGCTCCTCGGCCGTCGCCGCGACGCCGAGCTGACGGCCCAGGCGCAGCACCGCCCGCCCGGGGTCGGTCGTCTCGCCGTACACCAGGGCCCGCACGCGCCGTCGGAGCCACGTGCGGGCCGGCTGGACCGCGAGCACCACCCCGACGGCGGCGAGCACCTGCGCGAACGGCCGGTTGCCCACGAGCGCCGTCACCGCGACCACCAGCCCGACGTACACCACGACGAGCGCGAGCGTCAGGAGCGCGCCGATCGTCGCGCGGCTCAGCGCGAGGTCCAGGCCCCAGAGCCGGTTGCGCAGGACCGAGACGAGCAGCGCCGCGGGGAACAGGGCCTGGCACGCGAGGTGGGTCAGGGGCAGCGCGAGGATCGCGTCCGGTGAGTCCCACGTCCCGAGCAACGGGAGGAACGACAGGGCCATGATCGCCGTGCCCAGGGCCAGGAGCCCCAGGCCACGGCGTTCCTCAGGAGGTCCGTGCCGGTGCCGCCACCACGTCGCGGCCGCGGTCACGAGCCCCATGACGACGACGCCGAGGATCGCGGGCCGCGGGTCGTCGACAGGGGCGAGCAGGAAGAAGAGGATCGAGGCCGCACCGCCCGCGACCCCGAGCCACGCGCCTACGGACAGCGGGTGGTCGCGCACGAACCACGGCACGAGCACGAACAGCCCGACCGTCCCCGGGACCCACGCCAGACCGTAGGCCGCGGCGAGCGGCTCGAGCGCCGGCAGGTCCGGGTGCGTGCTCGCGAAGCTGCGCCAGCCGCCGCCCAGGGCGGCCAGCCCACCGCCGATCCCCGCGAGCGAGACCAACCAGCCGACGACGTGCCGCCGACGCGACAGGATGATCGCGCCGACCGACCCGTAGACGAGCGCGACCATGGCGTCGACGACCACGAACAGCAGGTCGCCGAGGAGCACGCCGACGCCCGACGCGAGCTGCAGGACGAGCGCCGAGAGACCCAGGGCCCATGACGCGATCGCGATCGCGAGGGCCGTCCTCGGCAGCCCCCCGGTCCCGGGGCCACCGCGGCCGGGCGTCGACCTGCGACCGGTCGATCGACGGCCGGCCGCCGACCGGTGCGCGGCCGGGTCCGGCGCGGGCAGCACCCCGGGCGCGACCGCACGGCCGGAGGACTCCGGTGGCACGTCTGCGTCAGCGACCACAGCGCCACGGTAGGGCGTCGGCCCGCCCGTGCGACAGAGGCCGGGAGCGATTCCACCCGCACGCCCGCGACCGGCCCCGCCTCCGGTGAGGAGGACGGGACCGGTCGCGCGGCCCGGGACGTCCCGGGCCCTCGGTGACGTGACCACGAGGGTGCGCTGCGCCGTCGGGCAGGTCAGCGACGGTCGCCCAGCGCGAAGCCGAGCGCTGCGACCGTGAGCCACAGCGGACCCACGAACCCCGCCATGTACTGCAGCGGCGAGATCCCCACGAGCAGCGTCAGCCCGCCCAGGAGCAGGCTCACGACGCCGATCCAGCGCGGGGCGGCGCCGTGCCGCAGCGAGGCCACTGCCACCGCGACCGCCGTCAGACCCGCGCCGACCCACAGCCACGGGATCGTCGCGGTCCAGTCGCTGAAGAACGCGCCCGACTCGGGGACGACCTTGTCGACGTCCGCGAAGCCGAACATGAACTGGGTGTCGAGCCCCGAGCCCATGAGGGCCGCGACCGAGGTGAGGACGAGCCCCGAGCCCGCGACCGTCGGCAGGAGGCTGCCCGCCGGGGCCTGGACGTCGAGGCGTCGCTTGAGTCCCGCCGCGAAGACCAGGACGAGGACCGCGACCAGGACGGTCGCGGTGTGGAAGACGAGGAGCGTGGACGTCTTGCCCGCGAGGTCGGCGACGATCGCGTCGGCGTCACCCGCGGTCTGCTCCCAGTTCGCGCCGAGCGCCATGGAGGCCTGGATCGAGACGATGCCCAGGACCCCGGCGGCGACGCCGGTCCACGCCCAGGCGCGGGACGTGCGGGCGGGGTGCCCGAGGGCGAGGGCGGCGTCGGACGTGATCGGTGCTGTCGGTCGTGCGGTCATGGTGGAACCCCTGCGTGTCGTGGGGCCGGGCCCGGTGGGCGGCGGCCGCGGGTGGTGGACACGACGAGCGTGGGGCGGGAGGCGTCCCGGGCGGCAGGGGCAGATGTCCCGGGAGGCCGGGCGGTTCAGCCGGGCGCCGCTCGGCTCCCAGCGGGAGACGGGCTCCGCGCCCAGCGGGGGAGGGTCAGTCCGCGGTCGGCGCGGGCAGCACGGGCAGCACGACGACGGGTCGGTGCTGCAGGTGCGACAGCCGGCCCGCGACCGAGCCGCCCAGGGCCTCGTCCCGCCACCCGTCGGCCCCCGCGCGGTGCGCGCCGACCACGACGACCGCGGCGTCGTGACTCACGGCGGTCTCGTCGAGCCGACGTGCCACGTCCCCGTCGGCCGCGACGGTCAGGTGCCAGTCGATGCCGGTCGCGCGCAGCGCCTGGTCGAGCTCGGCCTGGAGCCGGCGCTCACCCGAGCCGTCGTCGGGCACCGGCCCGACGTCGACCCACACGCACGCGAGCGTCGTCCCCAGGGCGTGGGCAAAACCGGCGGCGCGCTGAACGATGTCCGGGTGCTGGCCCGGGTGCACTCCGACGAGCAGGGGTCGGATCATCTGTCCATCGTGCCACGGGCGCGCGACCGGGACCTGCCGCGGGCGCGCGACCGGGTCCTGCCACGGGCGCGCGACCGGGCCCTGCCACGGGCGCGCGACCGGGTCCTGCCACGCGGTTGCGGGCCGCTCGCGGGGGAGGTCCCTGGGCCCGACGGCGTCCCCCGCGTCGAGAGGGTGGTCCGTCCCGTGCGGCGCGTCAGCCGAGCGAGCGCTGGAGCAGCACGGTGTCGAGCCACCGGCCGTGCTTGAGTCCCACGCGCTCGAGCCGCCCGACCTGCCGGAACCCGAGCTTCTCGTGCAGCACGACCGAGGCGGGCGAGTCGGCGTCGCTCACGACGGCGACGAGCTCGCGCACCCCGGACTTCTCGGCCTCGACCAGGAGCGCGGAGAGCAGCGCGCGGCCCAGGCCCCTCCCCTCGCGGCCCGGGGCGAGGTAGATGGTGTCCTCGCCCGTCGCGGCGTAGGCGGGCCGCTCGCGCCACGCGCCCACGTACGCGAACCCGGCGACGCCGTCGGGCAGGCCCGCCCCGCCCGGGACCGTGGCGACCAGGAACGGGCGCCCCGCAGCGCGCAGCGCCTCCCACCGCTCCTCCCAGCCCGCGAGGGGGAGCGGGTCCGTCTGGAACGTGGCGACCGTGTGCAGGACGTAGTGCGCTGCGATCTCCGTGACCGCGGGCAGGTCTGCACGGGTCGCGGGACGGACGGTCAGGGTGGGTGCGTCGGCCATCCGGGCACCCTAGCGCGACGCTCCGGACGGGTGTCGTGCCGTCGGTGCCGCGTCACGGCGGACGGGCCACCGGTCGCTGGACGGAGCGGGTGATGTCACCCTGAAAATCGGGCCACGCCACCGACGACGTGGCTCGCAGCGATGATCTCAGCCAACAAGGGGACGGCAATGGGACGTGCAACGCTCAGAAGGTCGACGGGTTCGAAGGCTCTCAAGAAGCGGCTGCTGCCGGGGATCACGGCTTCCCTCGCCCTGGCGTCGCTGGTGGTCACGGGCTTCGTGGCTCCTGCCGGGGCGGAGGGCGAACCGTCGCCGGACACGACGAGCGCGGTGACCCAGGAGGCCGTCGATCCCGCGGTGCAGTCCCCGGAGAGCCCGGCGGCCGCCGAGCCCACACCCCCAGTCGACGTCCCTGCGGAGGGCGTGCCGACGCCGAGCGACGGCCCGACCACCGGTGAGGAACCTGCGGCCACGCCGGACCCGCCGGCCACCGAGGAGCCCTCGGGCGGTGAGGTCCTGGGACCGCCGGTCCCCGAGACCGACCTCGCCCCGGACCCGGCCCCCGAGCCGGAGCCGACCACCCCCGACGACGCGGAGGAGGACCCTGGCGTGACGCCCTTCGTCGTCCCGCCGGCGACCGGGAACGACGCGGTCGTCACGGTCAAGGTGGGCGGTGACCGCACGAGCCTCGTCGCCGTCGGACCGCTGGCCGGGGTCACCCTCCAGCTCTACGACGGCGTGGGCGCTCCCACGGCACCGGTCGCCGACGCGTGGGCCACGTGCGTGTCCGACGCCGACGGCGACTGCTCGTTCGTGGTGCCGAACACCCAGGTCGGCGGCGCCAACCGCGACCGCCGGTTCTGGGTCGTCCAGACCGGGGTCCCGGCGGACTGGTACACGAACCTGACCCTCGGGACAGGCAGCAGCGGGTCGACGGTCACGGCATACCAGTTCCGCACCGGGACACAGCTCCGCAACGGCACGACCTACACCTCCCAGGGCTCGTTCATGCTCGGCACCGGCAACACGAACAACGTGGCGTCCGGTGGTATCTGGCAGACCTCACGGGTGAACCCGACCTTCCCCGCGCAGTGCGGGATCGACGTGGCGCTCGTCCTCGACCTCTCCGGGTCCGTCGCGGGCGACCTGCCCCAGCTCAAGCAGGCGGCGAACCGGTTCGTCGACGCCCTGACGGGGACGCCGTCCAACATGGGCCTGTTCACGTTCAGCTCGCTCGCCCCCGCCGCGAACAACCCCAACCTGGCCCTGACCCCGGTCTCGACGGCGGACAGCGCCCAGCTCGTGAAGGACCGGATCAACAGCTACACGGCCGTCGGCGGCACCAACTGGGACCGCGGCATCTACCAGGTCGCGACGAGCGCGGCCGCCTACGACGTCGCGATCGTCATCACCGACGGGAACCCGACCTTCTACGGCAACCAGGAGGGGCCGGGGAACTACACCCGTCTGCGTGAGGTCGAGAACGGCGTGTTCAGCGCGAACGCCGTCAAGGACGAGGGGACGCACATGGTCGCGTTCGGTGTCGGGGACGGCATCGACAGCGCCGGGAGCGGACTCAACCTCCGTGCGATCTCCGGGCAGCTCGCGGGGACGGACTACTTCCAGACCGCGGACTACGAGGACGCCGGGAATCAGCTCCGCGCGCTCGCGCTCGGCAACTGCGAGGGGTCGGTCTCCGTCATCAAGCAGGTGGTGCCCTCGAGCGCCCCGGTCGGGTCGATCGAGGGCGCAGAGCCCGCGGGCGGGTGGGAGCTCACTGCGGAGTCGCAGACCGGCGGGGTCACGGTCGATGCTCCGGCCACCGCGACCACCGCTGTCGGTACTGGCGCGGCGAACTTCGGGCTGACGTTCGCGGGTGGGACGACGAGCGGGACGGTCGGCGTGCTGGAGACGCAGCAGCCGGGCTTCACGCTCCAGCAGGTCGACGGCGCCAACGCGGTCTGCACCAACATCCTCACGGGCGACCCCGTCACCGTGACCAACGACGGGGCGAACGGGTTCGACGTGCCTGTGACGGCCACCGCGGCCGTGACCTGCACGATCTACAACAGGGCGCCGAGCCCCGTGGCGTCGCTGGTCGTCAACAAGACCTGGGTCGTCAACGGCACGTCCTACGCGGACGGGCAGCAGCCTGGTGCGCTGACCGCCGTGGCCCAGGTCGCAGGAACTCCGCAGGCCTGGGGAGTGCCGCGGACCGGTCTGCAGCAGGGCCAGTCGATCGCGGTCGCGGAGACGACGACGAACGGTCTCCAGGGCTGCACGTTCGACAGCCAGCGGGTCACGAACGTGAACGGCACGACGGTCGACCAAGCCTTGCCGTCGTCGGTCACGCTCGTCGCCGGCGCCAACTCGGCCATGGTCACGAACACCGTGACGTGCGAGAGCACGCTGACGCTCGCCAAGACGGTCCAGGGTGGTCCGGCGTCGCCGACCGCGTGGACCCTCGACGCGGTCGCCCCCGGCAGCGCGCTCGCCGGACCGAACGGCGTCACAGGCTCACCCGGGGCGACCGCGCTCGTGACCCCCGGCGTGGTATACCCCCTGGCGGAGTCGGGCGGTGACCCCAACTACGCCCAGGTCAGAGGGCCCAACGCGGTCATCATCCCCGGCTCCACAGGGACCTGGCTGTGCGTCGAGCTCGACGCTGACGGCTCGGTCATCCCCGGCTTCTCCGACGGTCTGAACGGCGGCGTCACGGTGCCGCTGGGCCGGTGGATCCGCTGCACAGCCGTGAACCAGGCGGCGACGATCGACGTCCGGAAGATCGTCGAGAACCGGTTCGGCGGTTCCGCGGTGCCCAGTGACTGGAAGCTCAACGTGACCCCGGTCAGCGGCGTTCCGGACGGTGTCGTGGTGCCCGCTCAGTCGGTCGAGGGGGCCGATGTCGCCACACCGATCACGGTCCGCCCGGGCGTGACGTACACGGTCAGCGAGTCGAGCACGCTGACGGGGTACGAGCAGGAGAGTGCCCAGTGCTTGTCCACGTCCGGGGCGTCCCTCGGGCTGACCTTCTCGCTCCTTGCGCTCGACACCGCGTCCTGCACGTTCGTGAACGCCGACGTCCCGGGGCGTCTGACCCTGGTGAAGGAGGTCGACAACGGGTCCACGGGATCTACCGCGGTCCCCGCCGACTGGACGCTCACCGCGACACCGGACGACATCACGGATCAGCCGACGGTCTCCGGCAACGGTGACCCGACGAGCGAGGGCGGCGTGTCCGCGGTCGAGGTCTTCGCCGGGAACTACGTGCTCTCCGAGACGGAGACCGCCGGGTACGCCGCGAGCACGTGGTCGTGCACGGGCGGGGAGCTCGAGGGCGACACCGTGACCGTCGCGCTCGACGCCGACGTGACGTGCACCATCACGAACACGGCCCAGCAGCCCACGCTGACCCTCGTCAAGGAGGTCGACAACGGGACGACCGGCGGGACGTACGAGCCTGCCGACTGGACCTTGACCGCGACGGG
>NZ_JAMXIO010000045.1:0-25823 GCF_059651515.1 Oerskovia sp. 140933 | reverse complement strand
CGCCGCATAGATCCCAGCCGGACCAGCACCGACGATAGCCACACGCAAAGGACGAGAGCTGCTCACAAGAAAGAACGCCTTCCGGTCGAGGAGGGGAGGGGGCGGTCCACACCGGGGTCGGCAGCCGCACGCTTCGACGGTACGGCCTCAACCGGGGTTGAGGTCAAGGTGCACGGTGGAGACGGCGAGGAGGACCTGAGGACACGCGCTCCGACGGCTTGCGTACCGACCCTCAGGGCTCGTAGCCCTCGACGAAGTCGCGGATCTCCTTGCGCAGCACGTCCTCACCCAGGGGCTGCCGGGGCGAGGTCCCGATCGTGAACCCGTAGCCCTCGATCGGACCGTTCGTCCAGGAGAAGTCGTACACCCCCGGGTCGTGGGGCCTATCGTTGACCGTGAAGGCCTGACCGTCGACCGTCAGGTGCCACACCTGGGCGGCCGTTCGAGGCGCAGCGCCGACCCGGCTCTGCAGCCGCTCGATCCGCGGCCTCAGGAGCGCGTCCATCGCCGCGGGGTCCTCCCACGTGCGGACGCTCACGAGCAGCCGGTGCGGGCCGAGGTCCCGGTGCCATGCACCGTCCACGGGGACGAGCTCGACGTCGTAGACCACCGGGATGTCCGGGTCGCCGACCGGCTCCAGGACGTAGCCGGCAGGGAGGTCGGCCTCCGAGAAGAAGAAGTTCGGTCGCACCGTCTCCTCCTCCCACGCCCGCGCCTCGTCCACGACGGTGTCGAAGACCGTGGCCAGCCGCTCCGGAGCGGGCCGGACGACGCGCCCGGTGGGCACCTCGGTCAACCGGTTCCACCACTCTTGCCACTCGGCCGCGAGCGCCGCGGCCTCGTCGCCCGGCAGGGCCTCGACGGCGATGCGGGGAGCGAGCGTCGGGACGTCGTCCGCCACGGGGAGCGCGAGGCGGTCGCGGACGTACAGCGCGACCGTGAAGCCGGTGCCGCGCCCCACGCTGATGTTCCGCAGGTCCTGGGGTTCGTGCGTCATCGCTCACCTCGTCGTCGGGCCGGCAGGAGCCGGACCGCCCATGCTAGGCCCGCTCCGCCGACACCCCGGGAGATGGCCTTCCGGAGTCCCCGATGACCTCGCGTCGAGGCGCCGATGAACGCCTCGGGAACGTTCGGGGAACGGAGCCGCCGGGGCCACTTTCCGGTCACTTCGCCCTCCTAGGGTGACGGCGTCCACCCGCTCGTGACTGGAGCCCCACCCCATGACCTCCGTGTCATCCCCCGTGCGCCCCGCGCCACCCGCACGCCGCCGGACGATCCCCGGCCAGGCCCCCGCCGGCCGGGCCCGCTTCACCCGCCCGTCCCCCCGCGCCCTGCGCACCTGGCTCGCGTTCCTGCTGCTCGCGGGGCCCAACGTGGCCCTGCTGCTCGTGTTCGTCTACCGCCCGCTGCTGCAGAGCTTCTACTACTCGACCCTGCAGTGGAACATGGGCTCGCCGACGGCCCGCTCGGTCGGGCTCGGCAACTACGTCGAGTGGTTCCAGGACCCGACGACGGCCGACGTCATGGTCACGACGGGCGTCTTCACGGTCGCGACCGTGGGCGGTTCGCTCGTCCTGGGCCTGGGCCTCGCGCTCCTGCTGAACCGTCGCCTCACGGGGCGCGGGTTCGCCCGGACCGTGGCGTTCGCGCCGTACGTCCTGTCGGGCGTCGCGGTCGGGATGCTGTGGCTGTTCATCTTCGACCCGCGCTACGGCCTGCTGTCGGCGGGCCTGCGGGCGATCGGGCTCGAGTCCCCCGACTGGTACACGACCTCGCCGTGGGCCCTGGTCATGATCATCGTCGTCTACCTGTGGAAGAACGTCGGGTACGTCGCCCTCATCTACCTGGCCGGTCTGCAGGCCGTCCCGCTCGAGCTCAAGCAGGCCGCGGCCCTCGACGGCGCGTCGTCGGCCCGTACGTTCCGCTCGATCGTGCTGCCGCTGCTCGCGCCCACGACCTTCTTCCTCACGGTCACGACGCTGCTCAGCTCCCTGCAGTCGTTCGACATCATCCAGGCCATGACCAAGGGCGGGCCGCTCGGCTCGACCACGACCCTCATGTACCAGATCTACGAGGAGGGCTTCGTGACCGGCCGGGCCGGCTACGCGTCGGCCGTCGCCACGATCCTCTTCCTCCTGCTGCTGGTCGTCACGGTCGTCCAGCTGCGCTTCGTCGAGAAGAAGGTGCACTACGCATGAGCGTCCAGAACCCGGTGCGGACGTCCCCGGCCGCCGCGCCGCACCAGCCCTCGACCGCAGCGCCGGGCGCGTCCAGCGCTCAGCACCCCGGGTCACCCGTGGACGCACCACCGGCCCCCGGCGGTGCCGACCACCGCCCGGGCGGCGGCCGACCGCCCGAGCGGAAGCGCCGCCGTCGGCCCCTGCACCTGGGCGCGTACGCGACCCTCCTGGTCGCGACCGTCGTCATGGCCCTGCCCCTCGTGTGGATGGTGCTCGCGAGCTTCAAGCGCCCCGACGAGCTGTACTCGATCCCGCTCCGGTGGCTCCCGCAGAGCCTCGACCTCGCGAACTACGTCCAGACGACGCAGAGCATCCCCGTCGGGCAGCTGTTCCTCAACTCCGTGGGCCTGACGGTCGTGGGCTCGACGCTCAAGCTGCTGCTGGGCCTGTGCTGCGCGTACGCGCTCGTGTTCCTGGACTTCCCGTTCAAGCGGACCGTGTTCGTCCTCGTCCTGTTCACGCTGCTCATCCCGCAGCAGATCACGATCATCCCCAACTACACGCTCGTCGCCCAGCTCGGGTGGCTCAACACCTACCAGGGCATCCTCGTGCCGGGCCTGGCGAGCGCGTTCGGGACCTTCCTCTTCCGTCAGCACTTCCTGTCGCTGCCGGTCTCGATCCTTGAGGCCGCCGAGCTCGACGGCGCAGGCCACTGGCGCAAGCTGTGGCGGTTCGTCGTGCCGCTGTCCTACCCCACGATCGCGGCCGTCGCGCTCGTGTCCGTGGTCGCGGAGTGGAACGACTACCTGTGGCCGTTCCTCGTGACCGACGACGCCGAGAAGATGACGCTCCCCGTGGGCCTCACGCTCCTGCAGAGCGTCGACGGCATGAACAACTGGGGCGTCCTCATGGCAGCGACCGTGCTCGTGACGCTCCCCGTCCTCGTCGTCTTCCTGTTCCTCCAGCGCCGGCTCGTCGCCGGGCTCACCGCCGGAGCCGTGACCGGCTGACGCCGGTCCTCCCCTGTCCCCCCGGCGCCTGCCGGGTCGCTGTTCCCCACCCCAAGGAGCATCACCGTGAACCAGCCCCTGCCCGCCCAGTGGTCCCCGTCGCGACGCGACGTGCTGCGCCTCGGCGGCCTCGGCGCCCTCGCCCTGTCCCTCGCCGCGTGCGCGGGGCCGACCGTCGGCGGCGGCTCGTCCGCCCCGTCCGCCTCGGCGGGCACCGACTGGTCCAAGATCACGCCCGCCTCGCAGATCACGTGGTGGAGCAACCACCCCGGCGCCTCCAAGGCGATCGAGGAGGAGCTCATCCGCCGCTTCACCGCCGAGCACCCCGACATCGCGGTCAAGCTCGTGACCGCGGGCGCCGGGTACGACGAGGTCGCGCAGCGCTTCCAGGCCGCGTCGTCGTCGAACAACCTGCCCGACCTCGTCATCGCGAGCGACGTGTGGTGGTTCCGCTACTACCTCAACGGCCAGGTCATGCCCCTCGACGACGTGTTCGCGCACCTCGACGTCGACGTCGCCGACTACAACCCCACCCTCTACGGCGACTACGCGTACGACTCGCGGCACTGGGCCGTGCCGTACGCGCGCTCGACCCCGCTCTTCTACTACAACAAGACCATGTGGGCCGCGGCGGGCCTGCCGGACCGCGGGCCCGGCACGTGGGCCGAGCTCGCCGATTGGGCGCCCGCCCTGCGCGGCCAGGTCCCGACCGACGGCGCCCCGCTGGGCCTCGCGACCGGCACGTCGTGGGCCGCGTGGTGGTTCGAGAACATGCTCTGGGGCCACGGCGGGCAGTACAGCGACGAGTTCACGGTCACGCTCGACACCCCGCAGGCCCTCGCCGCCGGCGACTTCCTGCACGACCTGTTCCACGGCTCGAAGGTCGCGGGCATCGGGACCGACACCGGGGCCGACTTCGCCGCGGGCGTCTTCGCGTCGACGATCGGGTCCACGGGCAGCCTCACGGGCCTGCTCGAGGCCGCGACGTTCGAGGTCGGCACGGCCTACCTTCCCGACGGGCCGTCGGGCTCCGGGACGCCCACGGGCGGCACGGGCCTGGCCATCCCGGCCTCGCGCACGCCCGAGCAGCAGCTCGCCGCCGCGATGTTCCTCTCCTTCCTCACCGACCCCGAGAACACCGCATACTTCTCCCAGAACACCGGGTACATGCCGGTGCGCACGTCCGCGGTCGAGGGAGAGACCATGAGCAGCATCTACGCGGCCACGCCGCAGTTCCGCACGGCCGTGGACCAGCTCGCGGAGAAGTCGCGCTCGCAGGACTGGGTCCGCGTGTTCGTGCCCGGCGGCGACCAGATCCTCACCGAGGGGATCGAGCAGATCGTCCTCAAGGGCACGCCTGCATCCGAGGCGTTCGCGTCGATCGCACCGCGCCTCGCGAAGGCGTACCAGGAGAACGTGGAGCCCAGCCTGTGACGGGCACCGTGCGCGTGGTGGCGCACCGGGGGAACTCGTCGGTCGCGCCGCAGAACACTCTCGCGGCGTTCGAGGCCGCGTGGCGCGCGGGCGCCGACAGCATCGAGATCGACGTCCAGCTCACCGGGGACGGCGAGGTCGTCGTGATCCACGACGACACCCTCGACGCGACGACGGACGGGCGTGGGCGGGTCGACGCGCACTCCCTCGCCGAGGTCCGGACCGTCGACGCCGGCTCGTGGTTCTCCCCCGCCTACGCCGGGCAGCGCGTCCCGACGTTCGCGGAGGTCGTGGACTTCCTCGTGACGCACCCGGGCATCGACCTCCTGCTGGAGGTCAAGGGCGACTGGGGTCCCGACGACGTCCGCAAGGTCACCGAGCCCCTCCAGCGCGCCGGGCTCACGGACCGCGTGATCGGCCAGAGCTTCTGGCCCTCGACGGTCTCCTCCCTGCAGGAGGTCGCGCCGGGGCTGCGCCGGGGGCTCCTGATCGAGCGGCCCTCCGCCGACCTGCTCGCGACGTGCGCGGAGCTGGGCGTCATGACGTGCAACCCGGCGGGCACCGTGCTGGTCGAGCAGCCCTCGCTCGTGGCGGAGCTGCACGCCGCCGGGCTCGAGGTCCAGGTCTGGACCCTGGACGAGCCCGAGCAGTGGGCGCTGGCCCTCGAGACGGGCGTCGACGCGATCATCACCGACCGCCCCGACCGTCTGCGTGGGTGGCTCGCGGGCCGCTGAACCGGCACCCGGTCCAGCGGCAGCGCGCGGACGCCCCAGCACCGAGCGGTGCGGGGGCGTCCGCGCACGTCCCCGGAGGGGCCGGCGAGGGGCCCGGCTCAGCCCTGGGCGATCTCCGCGAGCGCCGCGAGATGCGCCTCGACGGCGCGCCGCCCGGGCGGGGTGAGCTCGACCCACGTGAGGCGCCGCGCGTCCGAGCGGTCGGGCGAGCTCTCCTTGGTCGCCGTGACGAAGCCCGCGTCGGCGAGCACCCGCAGGTTCTTCGAGAGGTTCGCATCGGTCAGGCCCAGCGTGTCGCGGAGCACCGCGAACTCGAGCTGCGCCCCTCGCCGGAGCACCCCGCAGATGCGTAGGCGCGTGGGCGAGTGGATGACCTCGCTGAACACGGGGACGACGTCGGCGCTCATGCGCCCTGGCCGTCGGTCGCGGTCGCCGCCCCGGTGAGCTCCCGGCGGAAGAGGTCGTCGTACCGGGGGCCGAGCACCATGGGGGCGACGAGCCCGACCGCCGCGGGGAGGAGCACCCACCCGTACGCGACCGGGGTGACCTTGACGACCACCATGGCCGCGAAGCAGGCCACGACGATCGCGAGCAGGATCCGGTAGACGCGCCTCGAGCGCGGCCCCGCCGGCAGGCTGAACCACAGCCCGTAGCGCCGCCGGTACACGACCACGAGCGCTGGCAGCGCGAAGAGTGCGACGGGCAGCAGGATCAGCGACGCCGGGGACGGCAGCGCCTGCGAGGTGATGACGAGGGCCACGATCACGCCGAGCGACGGGTGGTACCACCGCGGGGTGACGAGCCGTTCCGCGAGGTTCGCGTCGTCGGCGCGCAGGCTCGCCAAAGTCTCGCGCGCCTGTGCGGCGGAGGGGCGCTGCGGCGCGTCGTGGGGGCGGCCGGTCGGCATGTCGTCTTCCATGACGGCAAACCTATGGGTGACTTGCGCCTTTGGCAAGAGACTCGTGCGGCCGGCGCGTCCCGCCCCACCGAGCGCGCCCACCATCCGTCAGCCCCGTGCGTCGACGATCCGGGCCCCCGACACGACCCCCGACAGCCCGCGCCGGTCCCGCGTGAGCAGGACCGAGACGACCGCCACGAAGGCGACGAGTCCTCCGAGGGGAGCGGCGACGTCGGGCACCGGACCGCCACCCGGGACCTCCGCCAGGATCAGGCACGCTCCCCACAGCCCTCCCGACGCGAAGCCGCGCACCGCACGACGGACCATCGTCCCCCGGCCCAGGCCGTCGGGACCGACCACCCCCTCGGCGGCGTCCGCCGTCCAGCGCGGCTCGAGCCACGTGGCCCGCTGCCCCCAGGACGCCCCGCTGCCGAGGAACGGCGGCACGAACAGGACCAGCACCACGGGCACCACCGTGCCGAGCGCGACGTCGATCCCGTCCGACCCCAGCGGGACCTCCTGCCCCGTCGCGACCAGCACGACCCGGTAGAACAGGACCAGCACCGTCCCGACCACCGACACCAGCACCGCGTCGATCAGCATGCCCAGCCAGCGCCGCCACACCGTGACCGGCCTCGGGACCCCACGCTGCGCCGCCAGGTCCGTCGACCGCGGCATCCAGCGCAGGACCACGGGCGCGACCAGCGCACCGACCAGCCCCCCGAGCGTGTTCGTCAGCAGGTCGTCGACGTCGGCCAGCCGGTACGAGCACGGGACGAGCCCGAAGATGCCCGTGCCCTGCGTCGTCTCGATGAGCAGCGACGCCGCGAACGCGGAGAGCACCGTGAGCGGGAGCCGCCACCCGAAGAACCGCCGCACCAGCACGCCCCACGGGACGAACAGCACGACGTTGAACACCGTCTGCAGCACGGCCGGGCTGCGCAGCCGCTGCGCAGCGCTCATGCCCGCGGTGTCGCGGCGGACGTCCTCGACGAACTGGAACGGGTTCAGCTGGGGCCCCGAGAACCCGTGCTGCGCGCACCACTGCGCCAGGTCCCCCGACGGCAGGGGCAGGAGTGTGTACGCGACGAGCGCGACCCCGTACACCGCGACCGCGGCCGACCCCAGGAGGCGCAGACCGCTCAGCCGCCCGTACCTCCGGTACTGCCACACCACGACGGGAAGCAGGATCAGCAGGAAGACGAGGGCCCCGCCGATCACCCCCACGTACGCGGGCCAGGTCCACATGCTCACGACGAGACCCTAACCAGGAGGTGCGGCCAGGGCGCGGCGGGCGCGCGCCGTCCGCGTCGCGGGCGGGGCCGTCACCCCCCGCCCACGGACACCGTCACCCCGGCGGCGTCCCGCACCCTCGCGTCAGCCGTCGCCGTCGTGCCCGGCGTCCCCGTGGGACTCGCCCCGCCCCAGGTCCCGGGTGCGGTCGAGGTCGCCGTCACCGACGCGAGCGGTCCGCCGGTCGTCCTCGGAGGAACCGGCCGCTGGCTCGGCCTCGTCGTGGGGCGTCTCCGACGCGCCCTCGGACGCGTCGCGCTCGTCCTCCACCCGGTTCCGCTCGGCCGTCTCCTCGCGCTCGTCGATGACGTCCTGCCCCGGACCCGCGAACGCCTGCGCCCGCTCGACCGCCTCCGCGGTGCCGCTGAAG
The DNA here is from genome assembly GCF_059651515.1 of Oerskovia sp. 140933. NCBI lineage: Bacteria > Bacillati > Actinomycetota > Actinomycetes > Micrococcales > Cellulomonadaceae > Oerskovia > Oerskovia sp. 140933. The sequence goes on along the minus strand of NZ_JAMXIO010000045.1, from coordinate 17,904 downwards.
AACGCCGACTCGGCAGCGCCACCGGGCAGGTCCTCGGGTCCGATCTCCCCGGTCGTGCCCGCGTCCGCCGCCGCCGCGAGCCCGGCCTCGACGGGGTCCATGAGGCGCGTCTCGACGACGTCCTGCGGGGCGCTGACCTGACCGATGACCCGGGTCGCGTCGCGGACCGAGACCCGTCGCGTGGCTGGGCGCGTGGTGAGGGGCGGCTGCCCCGGGATGCCCGGACCGACGGGGATCGCGGGCGGCAGGCGGACCTCGGGCTTCGCGGGCGGCGGGAGCCGCGGCGGGGCCGTGGGTGCGGCCGCGGCCGCCCCGTCCTCCTGCGCGACGCGCCCCGGTGCGACGTCGGGGGCCTCGCTGATGCTCCCCTCCTCGACGCCCTCGAAGCGTGTGCGGGGCAACGAGTCGGCGCTCGAGCGCTGGAGCCACTCGACGAGCCCCTCGCGCACGAAGCACCGCAGGTCGAACAGCGTCGGGGCGTCGCGTGCGCTGACGAGCGCGCGCACGCGGACGACCCCGTTGATCGCGTCGGTCACCTGCAGGATGCCGACGCGCTGGTCCCACAGGTCCGTGTGCGCCAGGAGCCGCTTGAGCTCGGCCCGCATCGCGCCGAACGGTACCCGGAAGTCGAGGTCGACCTCGACCGTGCCGAGCAGGTCCGCGGCTCGCCGGGTCCAGTTCTGGAACGGGGTCGTCGTGAAGTACGTGCACGGCATGATGAGGCGCCGGTCGTCCCACAGGTGCACCACGACGTACGTCATGGTGATCTCCTCGATCCGGCCCCACTCGCCCTCCAGCACCACGACGTCGTCGACCCGGATCCCGTCCGTGAACGCGATCTGCATGCCCGCGAACACGTTCGCGAGGGACGTCTGCGCCGCGAGGCCCGCGACGATCGAGATGACACCGGCCGACGCCAGGATGCTCGCCCCCGCGGCACGCGCCGCAGGGAACGTGAGGAGGACCGCGGCGATCGCGCAGATGACGATGATCGCGACCGTGAGCCGCCGCACCACGATGATCTGCGTGCGGACGCGCCGGGCGTGCCGGTTGTCGACCACGTCGACCCGGAACCGCTTGAGCGCGCTGTCCTCGAGCACGAACGCGAGCGCCCCGACCCACCACGCCCCGGCCGCGATGAGGGCGATGAGCAGCGCGTGCTCGACCGCGGGCCGCCAGCCGACCGACGCGTCGGTCGTGACGCGCACCGCGATCCACACCGCGACGACCATGAGGACGGCACGGTCCGGGCGGCGCAGCCGCTTGGAGATGTGTCGCGCGAGCTCGCTGCGCCTCCCCAGGCGGTTCGCGACGGCCGAGATGATCGTGCCCAGCACGAACGCGACCACGAGCGCTCCCGCGACGGCGGCCAGGGTCAGAGCGACGTCCGTCGCGTTCTCTATCTCGTCGTCCATCCGTCCACGCTAGGCGCGGACGGATGGACGCGCCCGGACAGGGGCCGGATGAGACGGTCCTCACACGTCGGGCGGTCGCCTCAGCGCGCGAGCCACGGTGCCAGACGGCGGGTCACCCACGGCAGGACGGCGTACGTCATGATCGGGGTCAGCACGAGCGTCGTCACGAGCACCCTGGGGAGCACCGGCAGCTCACCGAAGCTCGGGACGGCCCACGACATGAGGAGCGTGAACGCGAGGTTCACGGGGAAGAACCCCAGCCAGATGCTCACCGACTGCTTCCACCGTGCCGGTGCGCGCTCGCCGCTGACCTGCGGCTCGTCGACCCGCGCGGGGACGTCGAACCAGCCCTCGATGCCCGTGCGGCGCTCGACGCGCTGGTCCTCCACGAGGCCCTGCCCCTCCTGGAGCCACGCGACCCGCTCGGGCGAGGAGTCCCAGGCGTCGAGCGTCGCCTCGTCGGCGAAGCGGTAGAGCATGTGCCAGTCGTGCGAGTCCTGCGCGGCACGCACCCAGCCCGACCCGAGGAACCCCGGGTACGTGTTGGCCATGTTGACGCCGGCCTGGACCCAGCGCGTCGCGTCCGGCACCAGGTCGGGGTGGATGCGGCGGTGGATGGAGACGGTGACGGGTCGGTCCGGGGATCGCCCGGCCGTGCCCGTGGGAGGAACGGTCATGGGCCGAGTACACGGGGCCCAGGTTTCCGCCGTGTGACGCCCGCGCCGCCGTGGGACGGCGCGTCCCGCCTGGTGGGCACGCTCGAGGCGCTCGCCCACCCGGCCGGAGCGCTACGCCGACGCCTGGTGCTGGGCGAGCAGGTGGCGCGCGACCGTCTCGATCACGCCGTACGGGACCGGCTCGGACAGCAGGAACTTGAGCGTCCCCTTGGAGGCCCGGTACGGGGCGACGAGACGCTCGAAGTCGTCGTCGCCGTCGAGCACGGGATACAGGCTCACGTGGTGCTTCCAGCCCGCGAAGTACACCACGACCTTGCCCCCGACGGTCACGGCCGGGATCTGGTAGCTGATCTTCTCACCGGCGTCCGGTACGACCCGGTGGATGGTCCGGCGCATCTCCTGCAGGACCGCCTGGGTCTCGGGCGGGAACGAGCCGATGTAGTCGTCGACGGTCGCGAACGTCGCGGTCATGCCGACCTCCCCGTGGTCGGGCCCCGCAGGATGCGGAGGTCTCTCCTCCTACTGTCTCGCGCGAGCGGCCCGGGGGCCTGCGGGAGCGTCCCCCGGCCGGACGGGCCGTGCACGAGACGCTCGCCCTCGGCAGGCCGGGGTGGGCCACCGCGGCCATACTGACCAGATGATCTCCTGGGACCTGGCGCTGGCCCTCCGCGAGGCCGGGGTGCGCTGGCGGCCCGCGTCCGGCGACAGGTTCCGGCTCCTGCGCACCGGCGCGTCGGGCGACCTCTTCACCGTGAGCGACATGACCATCGAGCCTCACGAGTTCGACACGGGCGTCGTCCTCGGCTTCAACGGCACGACCGAGTGGGCGCTCGACTCCGTGGCCATCGAGGACGCGCTCTGGCACCCGCTCGAGCCCCAGCTCCGCGCGCTGCTCGGGGGCACGTTCCGCTGGCTCCGGCGCTTCGTCGAGGACGACGACGTCGCCGCGTACCTCGTGGAGATCGAGGTCGGTGGGCGCCCGCTCACCTTCCGGGCGTACGACCCGGCCGACGCCTACGGCGAGGCGCTCCTCCACCTGGTCGCGGCGTCGTCGGACGGCTCGCCGGGCGCCTCGCCTCCCCGGCGCGGGGTGACGTCCTGAGCACCGACGGCGCCGCCGCAGGCCCGCCCCCCGAGCCGGACGCGGCACCCGACGACGACGCCGTGGCCACCCCGCACGAGGACGCCGCGGCGGCGAGCGCCACCGCACCGGCCGCTGAGCCGGAAGCGGAGCCGGAAGCGGAGCCCGAGCCGGCGCCGGGGCACGAGCAGTCTCCCCGCGCGGCGCGCCGGTTCCCCCTCCTGGCCGGGCTGCGCCACGCGCCCTCGACCGTCCGACGGGTCCTCCAGGCGCTCGGCAACGAGGCCACCCCGGATGACGAACCGGACGTGCCGGAGATCTCCCCGGACCTGGTGCCGCTGCTGCGCACGCTCGGGCGGGCGATGCTCGACTCGGGCCAGTCCGTCAACGACGCCCAGGACGTCCTCAAGCAGGTCGCCGACCTGCACGGGGCGCACACCGTGCAGACCCTGGTGCTGCCGACGTGCGTGTTCATCCGGGTGCAGACCCGTTCCGGGGTCGTCACCGACTTCACCGACGCCGCGGGCAGCGGCCTGAACCTCGACCAGATCGGGGCTCTCTACTCGGTGATCCGCAGGCTGCGGAACCAGACGCTCTCGCTCGCCGACGCGCGCGCCGAGCTCCGGGAGATGCGCCGGCGCCCGCCCCGGTTCGGTGCGGTGCTCACGATCGTCGGGCACGCGATCCTGACGCTGGGGTTCGGGCTGATCCTCAACCCGACCCTGGACCTGCTGCCGGTCTTCGTGGTGCTGGGCCTCGGCGTCGGGGTCCTGCGCTGGCTCGCGGCGCGCTGGCCCACGCTCGGCACGGCGCTGCCCGTGGTCGCGGCCTTCCTGGTGACGGTGGTCGCGATCCAGGTGGTCCAGCCGTGGCTCGGCGACAGCCCGCTGCAGGTCCTCGTGCCACCGATCATCAGCTTCCTGCCCGGGTCCGTGCTCACGGTCGCGGCGATCGAGCTCACGAGCAACCAGATCGTCTCCGGTGCGAGCCGGCTCCTCTACGGGGTGGCACAGCTCCTGCTGCTGGCGTTCGGCGTCGTCGCGGGGGCCGCGGTCGCGGGGAACCTCCTGCACGGCAGCGCGGGCGAGCACCTGGGGTGGTGGGCCCCGTGGGTGGGGGTCGTGACAGTGGGCATCGGGCAGATGTTCTTCTCCTCGACCCCGCGCCGGAGCCTGCCCTGGGTGCTCGTCGTCCTCTTCGCGGCCTACGCCGCGCAGCTCCTGGGGTCGTTCGTCGCCCCGGAGATCTCGGGCTTCTTCGGGGCGCTCGTGATCGTGCCGCTCGCGACCCTCATCGAACGCACGCGCACGGGCCCGCCGGCGGCCGTCACGACCCTCCCGGCCTTCTGGCTCCTGGTGCCGGGAGCCCTGAGCTTCCTCGGGCTCTCGGAGCTCGTGGCCGGCGACACGGGCTCGGTGACCGACCTCGCCAACGCGGTCGTCGCGGTCTTCGCGATCGCGCTGGGCATTCTGGTGGGTACGGCGCTGACTCGCGACGCGAGACGCGTCGGTCGTACCTTCTTCACGGAATAGGCCCGCTCCCGGCACACCATCACCAGCGGATCCTTGCTCGTCAGGGCCAGACCGGTCACAAACATAGTTGAAGATGGAACGAGTTGGCAGGCACCGAGGACCGTCCTCGCATCCCGCTGCCGACGCCCCGCGGCTCCCACGTCATCCGGACGCGCCGCGACTCGAGCCGCTGAGGCCCACGAACGATCACCGTCACCGCGACGGCACGGCACGGCGCCGGGCACCCGCCCAGCAGCCGCAGTGCGCACGCGGTCCCGGCATCGGCCCGACGAACGGAACATCGGAACACCGTGACAACTGCACTCTGCTCTGCCACGCCCACGTGGCGCCGCCCGCTCCTGGGCATCGACCCCACCACCTCGCACGCCCACCCCCTCCAGCGCGCCGCCGTCCGGCGGGGCGTCAGCCCGAAGGGGGGATGCTGATGGGTAAGCACTCCCAGCGTCGCTTCGCCGCGACCCTTCCCGGCCGTTCCCTGCGCCGCAGGTCGCCCTACGCCGTGATGGCCGCGCTCGCCACGGTCGCCGTGACCGCCACGGCGGGGGCCGCCAGCATGACCACGTCTCCGACCGGCTCCCACACGTCGGCGTCCTCGGCGTCCGCGCCGACCACGAGCGCGGCCGGTCCCACCGCGTCGACCCCTGAGGAGCAGGCCGCGCTCGACGCAGCGAGCACCCAGCTCGTCCGCGCCGAGTACCTGGCGAGCGAGGGGGCGTCCTCGCTGACGCCCGACCAGCTCGCGCAGATCACCTCGACGCGTGACCAGCTCCGGCAGCTCATGAACGTCGCGACCACGGCCACGTCCGCGGCCGACGCGACGACTGCCACCCTCGACGCGACGACCGACACCACGCTCGTCGCCGACACCGCCCTGGACGCCGGCGCGACCCTCGACACGAGCGCCACCCTCGACGACGCGACGACCCTCGCCGCCGACGAGACGCTCGACGGCCGCGACACGTACCGCGCGAGCCGCGCCGGGGCCGACGGTCGTGAACCCCTCACGACGGACGGCACCACCGAGGCCTCCGAGACCGCGGCCGACGCCGCAGCCACCACGGAGGAGACCGCGGCGGCGGACGCGACCGCCGACCAGGCGGCAGCCGACCAGGCGGCAGCCGACGCGACCGCCGACCAGGCAGCAGCCGACCAGGCGACCGACCAGGCGCAGGTCGCGCCGACGACCACGGAGATCGGGGCTGCGACCGAGGCGCTGCGCACGGTGCTCGACGCCGCTGCCGTCACGGTCTCGGTCCAGCCCGCTCCGACGGCCGAGGAGATCGCCGCCCAGCAGGCCGCCGAGGAGGCTGCCCGGCAGGCCGCCATGGCGGCCCAGCTCGAGGCGTGGGCCAACAGCACCGCGGGCTACTCGAACGGCACCATCCCGGAGAGCCTCCTGTGCTCGCCGAGCTTCGCGCCCGGCCACCTCGTGCGCTGCGACGCGGCGTACCAGCTCGAGCAGCTCAACGTGGCCTACCGGGCGGCGTTCGGCACGGACATCTCCGTGACGTCGTCCTACCGGTCGTTCGCCTCGCAGGTCGCGGTCAAGGCCTCGAAGGGCTACCTCGCGGCGGCCCCCGGGACGTCGAACCACGGCATGGGCCAGGCCCTCGACCTGGGTGGCGGCATCAGCAGCTTCGGGAGCGCGCAGTACGCCTGGATGCGTGCCAACGCCCCCGCCTACGGGTGGGACAACCCCGAGTGGGCCCGCCAGGGCGGTTCCAAGCCCGAGGCGTGGCACTGGGAGTACGGCACGACGTACTGACGCACGACGAGCACCACCGCGGAGGGCGGGCACCCGGAAGGGGGCCCGCCCTCCGTCGTCCGCCCCTCCGTCGGTCGCCGGGCACCGGGCGTCCCTCAGCCCCAGGCGCCGGCGATGAGCAGCATCGTCACGAGGAAGCCGGTCACCAGGTTGAGCCACAGGAAGCGGCGCCACCCCGCGTTCGCCCGTTCGCAGTCGTCGTCACGGACCGACCAGAACGACGCGACGTTGACCAGGTAGGGCAGGGGCAGCAGCGCGGCGAGCCAGCCCGGCCAGGGGAGCAGGGCCAGCAGCAGCGCGGCGACGAGGTACGCGCCGGCTGCGGCGACGACGGTCCGGTGCGCACCGATCACGGTCGCGACCGAACCGATCCCGCCCTCCCGGTCGGCCCGGACGTCCTGCACGGCACCGAACGCGTGCGACGCGGCCCCCCACAGCACGAAGGCCGCGAGCACGGGCCACACGGTGCGCGCACCGACGTCGGCCCCCACGAGCACGAGCGAGTACAGCAGCGGCCCGACGAAGTGCATGGCCGAGGTGAACGAGTCGAGGAACGGGCGCTCCTTGAAGCGCAGCACGGGCGCGGAGTAGGCCACGACGAGGAAGACCACGACGGCGAGCGTCACGTTCGCGGCGGCGTCGCCCTGCAGGAGCAGCCACGCGAGGAACGGGGCGTTCGTGAGGACGCACGCCCACAGGATCCGTCGGTGGGTGCGTCGAGACGTCGCGGGGTCCGCGAGCGCCCCCTCGATCCCGCCCTTGCGCGGGTTGCGCAGGTCGGAGGCGTAGTCGAACACGTCGTTCACGCCGTACATGAGCAGGTTGTACGGGATCAGGAAGTACAGGGTCCCGACGACGAGCACCGCGTCGACCTTCCCGCCCGTGGCGACGAGGTAGCCCGCCGCGAAGGGGTAGGCGGTGTTGATCCAGGAGAACGGTCGCGAGGCGGCGGCGATCTCGCGGAGGGTGGCGACCGGTCCCGGCGCCGCCCCGGGCTCCACCACGACCCCGGTCACGACTGCCCGCCCGCGTGCCGGCGTCGGCGGCCGTCCCCGACCCAGGTCCAGACCGCGGGCAGCAGCAGGACCGCCGCGAGCGGGTAGGCGAAGTCCTCGAGGGGTGCTCCGGCGAGGTAGATGCCCAGGATCTTGTCGGGGGCGTACGCGTAGAGCCCGACGGCGATCATGATCGTGTCGAACACGAGCGTCAGCAGCACCATGACGGCGGCTGTCCACAGCAGCGGCCCGGCCCGGTGCCTGCGCAGCGTCCAGGCCGTGGCGGCTGCGACGACCGCCAGGACCACGAGGTTCAGCACGATGTTGGTCATGCGTCCGCTCCGCTCCGGGGTCCGTCGGCCCGCTCGTGCACCGGGTCCCGCCCTGGGGCGCGTCGTCGGACCCGCAGGTCGAGGAACCGCCACACCAGCAGCGTGTTGTAGCAGAGCAGCGTGAGGAAGACGGCTTCCTCGACGGGGAGCTCGGGGGCGAGCTGGAGCCCGGTCATGTGGGGCGAGTCTCCGCGTGCGAAGATCCCGAGCACGAGGCCCGCGACGTCCCACGCGAGGAAGAACAGCACACCGACCACGAGCGTGATCGCGGTCCGGACCGGGTCCGCCCAGAACGCGAGCCGGAACCGGCGGTCCAGGACGGCGAGCCCGCCGAGCGAGAGCGCGAGCGCCCCGAGGTACGCGAACCCGATCACGAGGCTGCTCCGCGGAGCCGCTCGGGCCGACGGCTCGCCGCGAGGAATCCGGGGCGCAGCGGTGTCGGCAGGGGCCGGGACGACGTCTCGCCCAGGAGCCGCTTGGCGACCAGCTCGGCGCTGATGAGGCACATCGGCAGCCCGACGCCGGGGGCCGTGCCCGCGCCCGCGAAGTACAGGTTGGCGACCTTCCGCGACGCGCCCGGGGGCCGGAACATGGCGCTCTGCGCGAGCGTGTGCTCCATCCCCAGGGCCGTCCCGCGCCACGACGAGAACTCGGTCGCGAAGTGTGCGGGGCCCAGGACCTGCCGGGTCACGACGCGACCGCGCAGGTCCTCGATCCCTGCCCACGCGCCGACCTGGTCGAGGTACCCGTCGGCGAGCTCGTCGAGCGCGGCCTGCGAGGCGGGTGTGCCGCCGAGCCCGGGGTCGGCCGGGAAGGGGACGAGGACGAAGAGGTTCTCGTGGCCGGGCGGTGCCGCAGGGTGGTCGACCGTCGCGTCGTCGGTCGCGGAGGTCCGCGAGACGTAGAGCGAGGCCGGGGTGGGTACGCGCAGCGTGCCGACCTCGCTCGACGGCCCGTGCCCCAGCACGTCCGTGAAGTTGCCCTGCCAGTCCTCGGTGAAGAAGAGCGAGTGGTGCGCGAGCTCGGGCAGGTCGCCGCGGACGCCCGCGAGGATCAGCAGAGCCGAGATCCCGGGGCCTCGGTCCTCCCAGGTCGACGCGGGCAGGTCGGCGTAGGTCGGGGGCAGGAGCGCGGTCTGGGTGTGGTGGAGGTCGGCGGCCGACACCACGACGTCCGCGGGGACGACCTCGCCGTCCCGCAGCCGCACACCGGTCGCGACGCCCTGCGTGCGCCGCCGGGACGCCCCGGCCCCCGCGCGGGGCGAGGTGCGGCCGTCGGGCGAGACGGCGGCGGGCGAGACCTCGATCCCGACGACGTCGCTCGCCGTGCGGATCGTCACGCCCTCCGAGCGGGCGATCTTCTCCATGGCCTCGATGATCGTGTACATCCCGCCGCGCGGGAACCGTACGCCCTCGACCAGGTCGAGGTGGCTCATGAGCGAGTACAGCGCGGGCACGCGATAGGGCGAGGAGCCGAGGAAGACGGCGTGGTAGCCCAGGACCTGGCGCAGGCGGGGGTCGCGGACCCGGCGCTCGACGCGGTCGGCGAGCGAGCGCCCCAGCAGGGCCGCGAGCCGAGGCAGGCGCCGGAGCACCGACGCGTCGACCGCCCGGTCGGGCCGCTCGAACGTCGTGTACAGGAAGTGGTCGAGCGCGAGCCGGTAGGCCTCGCTGGACTCCGCCGCGTAGGCGCGCAGGCGTTCCCCGTCGCCCGGCGAGAGCGCGTCGAAACGCGCCCAGTTGGCCTCCGCGTCGCGGGTGACGTCGAGGACGGTCCTGGCGCGCGCAGGGTGGGAGGCACCGTCGGGCTGTCCCGTGGGCGTGCCGCGCTCGAAGAAGACGCGGTACGACGGGTCGAGCGGCACCAGGTCCAGGTGGTCCTCGACGCGCTCGCCCAGGAGCGCGAACCAGTGCTCGAAGACCTCGGGCATGAAGTACCAGGAGGGACCGGTGTCGAACCGGAACCCGTCGACGTCGAGCGTCCCTGCCCGACCGCCCACCCGCTCGTGGCGTTCGAGGAGCGTCACGCGCGCACCGCCCCGGGCCAGGAGCGCGGCCGTGGCCAGGCCGCCGATCCCCCCGCCCACGACGACGACGTGCGGCAGGGGTGGTGCGTCGGTCACAGGACTCCTCGGGGGTCGGTGAAGCGGGTCGCGCGGGTGGTCGGCAGGTCGCGCCGCAGGGACTCGCGCGCCACCGCGCGGGCCGCGACCACGAGCTTGACGGGGTCCGGGACGCGGACCCGGGCGCGGAGCAGGTCCTCGGGCGGGGTCGCGGCGAGCCTGCCGAGCAGGGAGTCGTAGAGCGCGAGCGTCGCGGCGACGGCCATGCGTGCGCGGCGCGGGAGCGCGGGCAGGGCTGCGCGGGCGGCGTCGAGGTCGACGCCGATCTCCGCGAGGATCGCGTCGACGTCCTCCTGCGTGAGGTCGGCCGGGGTGATCCCGGGGAAGTAGCTGCGACCCAGGTCCTCGTGGTCCGCACGCAGGTCGCGCAGGAAGTTGATCTTCTGGAACGCCGCCCCGAGACCGCGGGCGCCGTGCACGACGGCGTCGCTCGCCCGCACGACCGGCTCGCCCGGACGGCGGCCCGCGTTGAGGAACACGGCGAGGCACATGAGCCCGACGACCTCGGCCGAGCCGTAGACGTACTGCTCGTAGCTCGCCTTGTCGTGCTCCTGGACCGTGAGGTCCATGCGCATCGAGGCGAAGAACGGGTCGATCTCCGGGTGCCCGATCCCGGTACGGCGCGCCGTGCGCGCGAACGAGTGGACGACGAGGTTGGTCGAGTACCCGCTCGCCAGGGCGCGGGCCGTCTCGTCCTCGAGCCGGGTGAGCAGGTCGTCGGCCCCCGCGCCGCGACGCGTGTCGACGACCTCGTCCGCGACCCGCACCAGGCCGTAGACCGCGTCGATGTCGCGGCGCGCGACGCTGCCCAGCAGCCGGGACCCGAGCCCGAAGGACGTCGAGTACCCGGTCAGCACCGCTCGGCTCGCGCGAGCGGCGGTGCGGTCGTACAGCATCTGCGACACGAGGGCCTCCCCGGTGATGGTCTCGGACTTCCGGCCGGCCGGCATCTCAGGCGACCCGCTCGGCGAACGAGTCGGCGAGGCCGGTCAGGTACCGGCCCAGCGGTCCGGGCAGCCCGGCCGCCCCCGCGCGCGCCTCGTCGAGGTGCCGGGTGACGGTCCCGCGGACGGCCTCGGGGGCGCCCGTGCGCCGCATGATCTCCCGCACGACGGCGGCGTCCCTCTCGGTGAGGTCGGCCCGTCCGACGTGCTGGTCGAGCAGCACGACGTCGGCGGGAGCGGCCCGCCGGTACGTGGCGGCCAGCAGCAGCGTGCGCTTTCCCTCGCGGAGGTCGGAGACCGCGGACTTCCCGGTGACCCGCGGATCGCCGAAGACCCCGAGCAGGTCGTCGACGAGCTGGAAGGCGATCCCCAGCGCGCGACCGCACTCCTCGAGGCGGGCTCGGACCGAGCGGTCCGCTCCCGCGAGGATCGCGCCCGAGACCAGGGGCACGACGCACGTGTACGTCGCGGTCTTGAGCTCGGCGACCTGCGCGGGGTCGACGTCGAGGGGCGCGCGGAGCTGGCCGGAGACGTCGAGGACCTCGCCCGCGACGGCCGCCTGGACGGCGCGCACGAGCTGTCGGGTGACCTCGATGCGGTCGCGCGGGTGAGCGGTCGAGGCGAGCACGAGCTCGAACGCGCCGCTGATCGCCAGGTCACCGCCCAGGAGGGCTGCGGCCTGCACCTGGACCTCGGCGCGGGCGCCGCCGATCCCCGAGCCCGCGAGGCGTGAGCGCGTGGTCCCGGCCAGGTTCGGACGCCCGCGGCGGGACTCGTCGTGGTCCAGGAGGTCGTCGTGGACGAGCATCGCGGTGTGGAGCAGCTCCTGCGCCGCGGCCACGGGGACCACGGCGCCGAGGTCGTGGCCGCCCAGGCCCAGGTACGCAGCGAGCGCCAGGCGCGGCCGGACGAGCTTGCCCCCGGCCTGGTCCCCCAGGTCCTGCCAGAGGTCGACGACCTGTGGCCCCGCGCCGCCGGCACGGGCCGCGGAGCTCGCGAGGTACTGCGCGAGCGTGCCGCGCGTGGCCGTGACCGCGCGGTCGAGGGCGGCTGCGAACCGGGCGTCGGCGGCGTCCTCGGTGGTGGTCCCCTCGGCGACGGGCGGCGAGGCGGCGAGGCGGCCGGCGGCCGACCGTTCGGCGACGTCGTCGATGGTCGTGCTCGTTCCGGACATGGCACACCCCTTCATCCTCAGCGTGCTGAGTAATTTTGCTCAGCATACTGAGGATCTGACCCGATGTCAGCGAAGGACACGGAAGAGGGCCTCCCCGCTCCGGGCGGGAAGGCCCTCTCACCGGGCGCGACGCCCGAACCAGCCGACGGGCGGGTCGGGCGTCCGGCTCAGACGTCGATGCGCCGCGGCCCCGACTGCCAGGCCTCCCAAGCCGAGGCGATGATCTCCTCGAGCCCCTGGGTGCCGCTCCACCCGAGCACCTTGTTGATGCGCTCGGGCGAGGCCACGAGCTGCGGCGGGTCGCCCGCCCGACGGGGGAGGATCTCCGGGGTCACGTCCAGGCCGGAGACCTTGCCGATCTCGTCGATGACCTCGCGGACCGAGGAGCCGGTGCCCGTGCCGACGTTGAAGACGTCGTACGCGCGCTCGTCCTCGTCCAGGTAGCCGAGCGCCGCGAGGTGCGCCTCGGCGAGGTCCAGGACGTGGATGTAGTCGCGGATGCACGTCCCGTCCGGCGTCGGGTAGTCGTCGCCGAAGATCTTGGGCTGCTCGCCGCGCTCCAGGCGGTCGAGGACCATGGGGACCAGGTTGAGGACCGCAGGGTCTCCCAGGTCCGGCCATCCGGCACCGGCGACGTTGAAGTAACGGAGCGCCACGAACCGCAGGCCCCAGGCTCGCCCCGCCGCACGACCGAGCCACTCGCCGATCAGCTTGGTCTCGCCGTACGGGTTGATGGGCTCGGCGTGCAGCTTCTCCTCGACCAGCGACACCGACGGCATGCCGTAGGTCGCCGCCGACGACGAGAAGACCAACCGGTCGACCCCCGCGGCCTCCATGGCCGTGACGAGGTTCGTGAACCCGCCGACGTTCTGCTGGTAGTACCAGGCCGGCTTCTCGACGGACTCCCCGACCTGCTTGCGCGCCGCGAAGTGCACCACGGCCGTGACCTCGTGCTCCCTGAGGGTCTGGGTCAGCACCTCGACCGCCTCCGCGCTCGAGACGTCGAGCCGCACGAGCGGCGCCCCACCGACGCGACCCTCCTGCCCGGTGCTCAGGTCGTCCACGACGACGACCTTCTCCCCTCGTCCCTGCAGCAGCCGCACCACGTGCGCGCCGATGTACCCCGCTCCGCCTGTCACCAGAATCGTCATGGGACGAGCGTAGTTCGGCACGGTTGCACTTCTCGCCACACCCGGCCACCGGGACCGCGGGGCCTCAGTGGTGGACCGAGGACTCCGTCTCCTGCATCTCGGGCGGCTCGATCTGGAACGTGCAGTGGTCGACGTCGAAGTGCCCACCCAGGCACTCCTTGAGCCTGAGCAGCACCTCGGTCCCTCCCCCGCGCGCGATGAGCCCTTCCTCGACGACGACGTGGGCGGACATGACCGGGACTCCCGAGGTGATGGTCCAGGCGTGCAGGTCGTGGACCCCCACGACCCCGGGGATCCCCTCGATGTGCGTGCGCACCTTCTCGAGGTCGACCCCCGCGGGTGTCGACTCGAGGAGCACGGCCGCGACCTCGCGGAGGAGCATGAAGGCGCGGGGAAGGATCATGAGGCCGATCGCGACGGATGCGAGCCCGTCCGCCCCCGTGAAGCCGACCGCGACGAGGATGCCGGCCACGATCACGGCGACCGACCCGAGCAGGTCGCCGAGCACCTCGAGGTACGCGCCCCGGACGTTGAGGCTCTCGGCCTGCCCGGCGGACAGCAGGCGCAGGCCGACCGCGTTGGCGACGAGACCGACGACCGCGACGCCGATCATGAGTCCGGCCTGGATCTCCGGGTCCGGCGAACGGAACCGCGAGACCCCCTCGACGATCGCGAGCACGGCGACGGTCCCCAGGATGAGCGCGTTGGTCAGGGCCGCGAGGATCTCGGCGCGCTGCCACCCGAAGGTCCGGGTCGGCGACGCGGGGCGGGTCGCGAGCCAGCTCGCGAAGAGCGCGATCCCGATCCCGGTCGCGTCCGTGAGCATGTGCCCGGCGTCGGCGAGCAGGGCGAGCGACCCCGAGACCACCGCACCCACGACCTCGAGAGCCATGACGCCGAGCGTGATGCACAGGACGATCACGAGCCGACGGCGGTGCGCGCCCGTGGCGGTCGCCGCGCCGTGGGAGTGGGAGTGGGAGTGGCCGGTCATCGTGCGCCTCGCGTCGCCTCGACGACCCTCTCCGCGTCGGCCAGGATGTGCGCGACCTCAGGACGGGCGAGCCGGTACCAGGACGACCGTCCTTCGCGACGCGTCTCGACGAGGCCCGCCTCGCGCAGGGTGGCGAGGTGGACGGACACCGTGGACTGGGCGAGCCCGAGCTCGCGGGTCAGGTCGACCACCCGGTGCTCGGCGACCGCGAGGAGATGGACGACCGAGAGCCGGTGCGGCTCGGCGAGGGCGTGCAGGAGCCGGGCGACCGCGGTGTGGTCGTGCCCGACGACGGGCGGCGTGCACGGCTGCTGCGGGTGCTCGGACGCGACCTGGTCGGCGAGACCGTCGGCCGCCGGGCGTCGCGCCCGGAGATGGGTGCGGGTGCTCGTCTCCCTTTTCATCGTCATGTGGCGATGTTATCGCCTTCTGACGATGACTGCTAGCCCCAGCCCAGCTCGTGCAGCCGGTCGTCGTCGATGCCGAAGTGGTGCGCGATCTCGTGGACGACCGTGACCACCACCTCCTCGACCACCTCCTCGCGCGACTCGCAGATCGCCAGCGTGGGGTTGCGGTAGATCGTGATCCGGTCCGGCAGCGCTCCGGCGGCCCACATCAGGTCGCGCTCCGTCAGCGGCACCCCCTCGTACAGACCCAGCAGCTCGGGGTCGTCGGCGGGCGCGTCGTCCTCCACCAGGACGACCACGTTGTCCATCTGGTCCGCCAGCTCCTGCGGGATCTCGTCGAGCGCGTCGCGCACCGCGTCCTCGAAGTCCTCGCGCGTCATCTCCACCACGGGATCATCCTCTCCCGCCGGGCCCGCCCACCGGCACCAGGGCCACCCCGGCGGACCCGTCCGGCGTCGGGCACGACGCCGTGCTCGACGCCGTCCGACCCGTCGCTCTACCGGGCCCACCCGTCCCCTCCGGGCCGTTTTGCACCGCGCCACCAGTTCCCCGTATGCTGACGGAGGTCTCTCGGCGACTCGTGCCCCGCAGGCGGTACGGGTGTCCAGGAAACTAGGCCCCCATCGTTTAGCGGCCTAGGACGCCGCCCTTTCACGGCGGTAGCACGGGTTCGAATCCCGTTGGGGGTACTCGGAAGGATCCGATTAACGGATTCGCCCGGCAGTGAGATACGATTCTCGAGGTTCGAACGGCCCCGGCCGGGAGAAACTCACGCAAGGCCCTGTAGCGCAGTTGGTTAGCGCGCCGCCCTGTCACGGCGGAGGTCGCGGGTTCAAGTCCCGTCAGGGTCGCTCGACAGCGACTGCCCGGTCTACACGACCGGGCTTTCGTGTCAAGGCTCTGTAGCTCAGTTGGTAGAGCGTTCGACTGAAAATCGAAAGGTCACCGGATCGACGCCGGTCGGAGCCACTTCCACGAAGCCCCACCTCGTATCGCACGAGGTGGGGCTTCGTCGTTCCCATCGTCCGGCCCCACCCCCACCTGGCCAGGCCCGTACCGGGCGGGACCGCCCGACGCGAGCCGCGCCGTCGGGACTCCCCTCTCCCCGACGGCTCCCCCGCCGACGCCCGGCCCGCAGAGCGAGCCCGGCGCGCGCTCGAGGTGCGCCACGCAGAGCACGGTCCGGCGCCCGCCTCACCCGCCTCCTCCGCAGCACACCCGAGCCCCACTCGCACCTTCGGCGCGTGGAATTGCCCTGGGGCCGGTTGACCGGTTGAGTGGGACATGAAGAACGACTCTTCGGGGCGCGGGCGAGCCCCGCGCGCATCGGCGTCCCCCCCGGGGACCGCCAGGAAGGTGACCACCATGAGCGACTGGGACGACGGGCACACCCCTCCCCCGAACCCGAAGCCATCGATCGGCAAGCTCGTCGAGCAGATGTCCGAGCAGGCCACGCGCCTCGTCCGGACGGAGATCGCGCTCGCCAAGAAGGAGCTGACGACCAAGGCTGCCCGGTCGGGCATCGGGATCGGGATGTTCGTCGTGGCCGGCGTGCTCTCGCTCTACGGTCTCGGCTTCGCCCTGCACTCCGCGATGGTCGGTCTCGCTCACGCCGTGCCGCTGTGGCTCGCGGCCCTCATCGTCGGTGTCGCCCTGTTCCTGATCGCAGGCCTTCTCGCGTTCGTCGGCAGCAAGCAGCTCAAGAAGGGCATGCCCCCGACGCCGGACACGGCGATCGCCGGCATCAAGGAAGACGTCGCCACCGTGAAGGAAGGACTGCGCCCGTGAGCACCGAACCGACCAGGACCGAAGGGGCCAAGCCCGAGCCCACCCAGGCCGAGCTGGAAGCCGAGATCGCCCGGACCCGGGCCGAGCTCGCGAGCACCATCGACGAGCTCACGACCCGCCTCGACCCTCGGACGCAGGCCGCGCACGTCGCGCAGCAGACCAAGCAGGCGGCCGCCGACACCGGCAGCTTCTTCACGGGCGGCGGCCTCCCCGAGCACGACCCGGCACGGGCACGGAACGTCAAGATCCTCGTCGGCGGCACGGTCGCGGCGATCGCGCTCGTCGCAGCGGCGATCCTCAGGCGTCGTTCCTGAGGTCTCCCGACGCAACCCCCCGGACGCCCCTGCCGCATCGCGGCGGACCTCCCCGGGAACGACCGAGCCCGGCGCCACAGGCGCCGGGCTTTCGGCTGGTCGATGTGAAGTGGGGGTCGGACGCGACGGGGAGCTCCGGGCAACGGGTCCCGGGGCTCCTCAACGGACCGACCGTGAAGGCTGGGCGCGGGAACGTCCACCGCGCCGTCGGTCAGCCCTTGTCGACGCCCTCGGCGTTCTCGCTCGCAGCACCCAGGAGTGCGCGAACCTCGGACTCGCGATAGCGACGATGCCCCCCGAGGGTCCGGATCGACGACAGCTTGCCGGCCTTGGCCCAGCGAGTGACGGTCTTGGGATCGACGCGGAACAGGCTCGCGACCTCGGCCGGTGTGAGCAGAACTTCGGACTCTCCATGGACGGACATCACTGCACCTCCTCCTAGCGACTGGCTGGTCCGACGGTGACGTCGGAACGCGACGACAGCGCTGCGCTAGCCCTTCCATTGTCGCAGCATGATGATTTTGGGCGACTTGGCGGACAGGGTGAATTAGGCGGGGTATGGGTGGTACAGGTGTTTAGGACCAGATTTCTCGCGGCTCGACGCCCTCCGCGGACCTCTCCGGACCACCCCTCGGGACGGCCCGTCGGCGCGCCGCGACGACCCCCCGGGCTACCCCTCGGCACCGCCCGCCGCACCCCGTTGTGTGGAGACACTGTGACAAGGGACCCGTTCGGGGGACCCGAGTGGCTGGAATGCCTGCGGAGCATGTACCGTTGGACTCTGAACAGACGAAACAACACTCCCGGGGCCGCACGTCTGAGTACGTTGCCGCCCCGCTTCTACGTTGAGGGGGTCGGAGCCATGGGCCGCGGCCGTCAGAAGGCTAAGCAGACCAAGGTCGCTCGCGCGCTGAAGTACTACAGCCCCGAGACGAACTACCAAGCTCTCGAACAAGAGCTCACTGGTCACAGCCACACGGATCTCGCGACAGATCCTCGCTACGGAGCGAGGTCTTCCGAGGACAACACGGGAGACTACGACCAGCCGTTCGCCGGCTGGTCCGACGACCGCTGACACGACCTCACCCCACCTGCGACCTTCGGGCCCCAGGTCCGTGAGTCGACAGGTCGCGAGTCCGTCCACCGACGACAGCCCGCGTCTGTTCCTCGTACGACGAAGGCGCGTCCTGCGTCTCCTGCCCTCAGGGCACGAGAC
>NZ_JAMXIO010000044.1:0-27121 GCF_059651515.1 Oerskovia sp. 140933 | reverse complement strand
CGAGCACTACAACACCCACCGTCGCCACCAAGCCCTCGACGGCCAACCCCCGATCAGCAGGCTGTAACCAACCTCCTGGCCGGGTACACCTAGGCCTTGGTCGCGTGGTCGTACGCCGCGACCGCCCGCTCGAGGAACGTCACCACCGTCGCCTGTTCCTGGGGGGTGAGTGACGCGGCGATCCTGCCGAGCTCCACGACGAGGGGCCCGACGTGCTCGAACGCATCCTTCTCCCAGTGCTCGGCCGGCGTCACGAGCACCTTGCGCCGGTCGCTGGGATGCGGTCGGCGACTCACGTGCCCGCCGTCCGCCAGGCGGTCGATGACCAGCGTCATCGCCGCCGTCGACGTGCTGAGCTCGCGGGCCAGCTCGGTCGGCGTCGCCGGTCCCGCGCTGACGAGGTGGTCCATCACCGCGAGCCCGGTGGGATCGACGTGCATCTGCCTGCCCAGGTACCGCTCGAACCGCTGCTGGCGACGGGTCAGGTTCCGCAGCTGGTCGCGGATCGGCCCCTGGGCTGGTGCCGCGGGCTGAGGATCGGTGGGCTGGCTGGAAGTCATGGCGTGGACGCTGCTCCTGGATCGCTGAGGACGTTGGCAGTCAATGATGCGTGAGTTCCACGGGCGGGGGCATGGCGACCGACCTCGTGGCGCTCCCCACGCGCCGGGCCCGGGGCCGCCGCCGGCACGGCCCCGGACCGGGAGTCACATTGTGACGCCCTGCTCGGCGCCTGAGGCGGCAGGGACGACGCCCGCGGCGGGGCCGACGGTGCCGTGCTGCTCATCCTCGGGTCGACCCTTCGCCGGGAGCAGGAAGGTGATGGCCAGGAACGCCACCAGCAGGCACGCCTGGCCGACGAGCGCGTGGTGGAAGCCGGCGGTGAAGTCGCCGGTCTTGGCCTGCGCGAAGAACACCGAGCCGAAGACCGCGACGCCGATGGAGCCGCCGATGGCCTGCACCGCGGACAGCACGCCGGAGGCCGAGCCGATCTCGTCGTCGTCGACGGCCGCGAGGATGAAGCTGAACAGAGCGGCGATCACCATTCCTGCTCCGACACCGGACACGGCGATGCCCGGGGCGATGTCCCAGATCGAGAACGAGCCGGTGCTCACGCCGTCGAGCTCGAACCAGAGCAGCACCGCGCCGGCGAGCTGGATCACCGGCCCGACCTGAAGGACCTTGCGGCCGATCTTGTCGGCGAGGAACGCGCCGCTGATCGCGCCGCCGATCGCCGTCCCCACCGCGAGCGGCAGGTTGCCCAGGCCGGCGTCCCCAGCGCTGAGCTGCTGTCCGATCTGCAGGAACAGCGTGAGCACGAGCTGCGTGCCGATCAGCCCGGCGAAGAACAGGGCGATACCGCCGAGACCGACCGTGAAGGCGGGCTTTCGCAGCAGTGCCGGGGTGACGAGGGGCTCGCGGCCCGCAGCGGCGGTGCGGCGCTGCTGCAGCGCGAACAGGCCGAACCCGACGACGGACGCGGTCATGCTCATCCAGGTCCACAGCGGCCAGCCGTCCTCCTGCCCCTGGTTGAGCGGCAGCACGAGGAGGGCGCAGGACGCCATGACCAGGCCTGCGCCGACCATGTCGACCCGTACCGTGCGGTCTCCCGGCTTCTTCGGGACGAACCTGGCCGCGACGGCCAGCGCCGCGAGACCGATGGGCAGGTTGATCAGGAACACCGCGCGCCACCCCAGACCGAGGATGTCCCCCTCGATGAGGAAGCCTCCCAGGACCGGGCCGATGATGCCGCCCAGCCCGAGCACGGGACCGAAGATCGCGAAGACCTTGGTGAGCTCGGGTCCGGAGAAGTTCTCGCGCAGCAGCCCCAGTCCCTGCGGGAGCAGGATCGCCCCCGCAGCCCCCTGAAGCAGTCGGAAGACGATCAGCGCCTCGATGTTCGGCGCCAGCGCGCACAGCAGCGAGCTCAGCGTGAAGGCGGCGAGGCCGGTCAGGAACATCCGGCGGCGGCCGTACCGGTCACCGAGCCGGCCGCCCAGGACCAGACCTGCCCCCAGCGTGAGGGCATAGCCACCGATCACCCACTGCAGGCCCACGGAGCTCGCGCCGAGCGACTCCTCCAGCGCGGGGCCCGCGACGTTCACGATCGAGGCGTCCAGGAGGTCCATGACCTCCGCGACGATCATCACCACCAGGATCAGCCATCGCCATCGGTACGGGCCGCTGGTCGGGTCGGTGCTCATCTTGCCTCACATTCTTGATTACCAATATTCTTAGCAAGAATGAGCGCGAGGTCTCCCGGGTGTCAAACCGCGCCCTGCGCGGGGCCTTCGACCGTCGCGCGCGGAGGCAGCCCGAGCCACCGGGCGGAAGGACGACCCGGGCTACGGGCCGCCGGGCGGGAGGATCGGTGGCGGCAGGCGTCCGTGCCGCGAGCACACGGGGCCCCGTCAGGCGCCGTCGGCGACGACGCGGCGAGCGCGGCAGGTCCTGCCGCGGGTCGCGTCCTAGCGTCCCCGGTACTCCACGCACTCGACGTCCGCGACGGTCGCGGTAGCCGTCCCGCGGCCCGTCGCGTAGGGCCCGACCCACACGCCGAGGAACCCGCCCGCCTCGGGCGAGCTGAGCCGCCCGCCGTGCACGGTCGCCACCGCGTGGAAGCCACGTACCGTCCGGACCCCGCAGGTGTAGTCCTGCCCGGCCGCGTGCAGCGCCACGTCCACGGGGCCCTCGGCCAGGCCCAGCGGCCCGAGCGCGGCGCGCCCCACGACGCTCTCCTGGCCGCCGAGGCGTTCGACGACGAGCAGCTCGCGCCCGCCGGGCACTCCGGCCGCACCGGGCGCCGCCCGCGTCACGACCGCCGCGATCCACGCCTCCTCGGACTGGCGCACCGCGAGCCCGGCCCACTCGTCGGGCCCGGCCGGGTCGACGTCGACGCGCACCGTGAGGTCCATGTCCGTGTGCTGCTGGCGGCGCCCCAGGAACGCGGGGGTCGCGACGTCCGACAGCGTGGAGGGCGACAGCGCGAGCCGCAGGTGCCCGGGCCGCTCGGTCAGCGACCACGACGGCTCTCCGGTCCGCACCTGGTTCCACGCGAGGCTCAGCCCGACGTCCGGCGAACCGTCGAACGTCTCCCGCACGACGACGGCGCTCACCTCGGCACCCGGCCCCACCTCGACGGGAGGCCCGGACGGCTCGGACGACCCTGCCCCGGGGAGCCGCGCTCCGACGTCGGGCAGGGGGAAGCTAACCGCGACGTGGCCGACGCCCGGGGCGACCACGGGCCACCCGTCCTCCCAGACCACGGGCGCGAGGAACGTCTCGCGGCCCAGGTTGGGGAAGTAGCCGCCGTAGGGGCGGCTGCCGAGCAGCACCATCCACCACTCGCCGGCGGCGGTCTCCACGAGGTCCCCGTGCCCGACGCCGACCACGGGGAACTCCCGCCCCAGGTGCCGGTGCGTGAGGACCGGGTTCGCGGGGTTGCCCACGTACGGGCCGGTCACGGCGTCGGCTCGCGCGACCGACACCGCGTGGCGGTGCTCGGTCCCGCCCTCGGAGGCGAGCAGGTAGTAGTGGTCGCCCACCCGGTACAGGTGCGGGCCCTCGGCCCAGACAGCGCCGTGCAGCGCCCCGCGCCACAGGACGTGCTCGGGGCCGACGAGCGCCCCGGCCGCGAGGTCGAGCTCACGCAGCCACACCTCGGTCTGCCCCTCCCACTCCCCCGGGTCGGCGAGGCGCGTCGCGGTGAGCCACACGCGAGCGCCGTCGTCGGGACCGGCAGCGTCGTCGGGACCGGCAGCGTCGAAGAAGAGCGACGGGTCGATCCCGTCCCCCGCGAGCCACACCGGGTCGGACCACGGCCCGGCGGGGTCGGTCGCCGTCACGAGGAGGTGCCCGCCCTGCCCCTGCGTGTGGACGAGGGTCGTGACGACGTAGAACGTCCCGTCGTGGTGGCGGATCGTCGCGGCGTACAGACCGCCCGACGACGGCACGCTCGACATGTCCACCTGGTCGGTCCGGTGGATCGCGTGGCCCACCTGCGTCCACGTGACGAGGTCGTGGCTGTGGAAGACGGGCAGGCCCGGGAAGTACTCGAACGTCGAGGTGACGAGGTAGTAGTCGTCGGGCGCGACCGTCCCGTCCGCCCGGGTGGCCCCCGGCACCCGGCAGATGCTCGGGTCCGGGTACGTGCCGGGCAGGACGGGGTTCGCGAAGGTCCTGGCTGCCCGTGCTCCGGCTGCCCGGCCCCCGCGCCCGGCTGCCGGACCCGAGGTCGGCAGGGCGACAAGGGTCGGTTGCCTGACGGACCTCGGGTTCGGCACCGCGTCAGCCCACCACGAGCGGCGCGTGCAGCTCACGCGTGTGGTCGACCACGCGCACGTCGCCCACGAGCCGCACGGGCGCCGTGAGCCGCACGTCGGCGCTCGACGCCCCGAACCGCAGCTCGATCGCGCCCGGCTCGACGATCCGCCGGCCGTCGCGCCCCGTGAAGGACAGGACGTCGGCGGGCACGGTCGCGCTCACGCGCGCCGAGGCACCGGCCGCGAGCGGGACGCGCACGTACCCGATCAGCCGCTGCACGGGCCGCACGACCGAGGCCACGGGGTCGTGCGCGTAGAGCTGCACGACCTCCACGCCGTCGCGCCCGCCCGTGTTCCGCACGACGAACGACGCCTCGAAGGCCCCGTCGGTCGCGGCCTCGGCCGTGCCCACCTCGAGGTCCGACCAGTCGAAGCTCGTGTACGTGAGCCCGTGGCCGAACGCGAAGGCCGCGGTCGGGTCGATGTTCGACACGTCGGTCGCCTGCGCGAGGGTCGCGGCCAGGTAGGACGTGGGCTGGGCGCCCTCGCTCCCGGGCACGCTCACGGGCAGCCGGCCCGACGGCGCCACGCGCCCCGACAGGACGCCCGCGACCGCGGGGGTCCCCTCCTCGCCCGCGAAGAACGCCTGGACGATCGCCGCGGCGCCGGGCTCCCCGGGCGCGGGGGTCGCGGCCGCGCCGAGCGCGTAGGGACGACCCGAGAGGATCGTCGCGACCACGGGACGGCCCGTCGCGAGGAGTGCGTCGAGCAGGTCCTGCTGCGCGCCGGGCAGGCGCAGCGACTCGGCGTCGCAGCCCTCGCCGCTCGTGCCGCGACCGAACAGGCCGGCCCGGTCGCCCAGGGCGACCACGACGACGTCGGCCCCGCGGGCCAGGTCGACCGCCGCCGCGATGCCCTCGGCGTCGGCCGCCGCGACCTCGGCCGTGCTCACGGCCCCGGTCGAGGACGGGTCGCTCGTGCCGTCGAGCGTGATCGCGGGCAGCACGTCGAGCGTGACGCCCGGCAGCTCGGCGCGCAGCGACGCGGCGAGCGTCGGCAGCGAGATCCCGAGTGGGACCTCCGGGTGGGCCAGGCCCACGTGCGCGGGGAACGAGTAGCAGCCGAGCACGGCCATGGGGTCCTCGGCCGTGGGACCCACGAGCGCGACCCGGCGCACGTCGGGGCCGAGCGGCAGCACGCCGTCGTTCGCGAGCAGGACCACGGCCTGCTCGGCGACCTCGCGGGCCAGCGCCCGGTTGGCGGGGCCGTCGAGGTCGACGGTCCCGCGCAGCGCGGCGACCGCGACATCGTCACCCGCACCGGCGACGGCCGCGAGCACGTCCGCGGGCACGTCGCGCAGCACGCCCGGGACCGGGTCCCAGCCCGCGTCGAGCAGGCCCAGCTCGACCTTCTGGCGCAGCACGCGCTCCAGGGCGCGGTCCACGAGCGCGACGTCGACGTCCCCGGCCTCGAGGGCCGCGACGAGCGGCTCGCCGAACGTCTTGACGGTCGGCAGCTCGACGTCGACGCCCGCCGCGAGCGCCGCCGCGGCGGCCTCGGCCCAGTCGCCGGCCACGCCGTGCATGATCTTGAGGAACGCGATCCCGAAGTAGTCGGCGACGACGGTCCCGTCGAAGCCCCACGTGTCGCGAAGGAGTCCCGTGAGGAGCTCGCGGTCGGCGGCCGACGGGATGCCGTCGGTGTCGGTGTAGGCGTGCATGACCGAGCGCACGCCGCCCTCGCGGACGGCCATCTCGAACGGCGGCAGGATCACGTCGGCACGCTCGCGCGAGCCCATCGAGACGGGCGCGTGGTTGCGGCCGCCGCGCGAGGCCGAGTAGCCCGCGAAGTGCTTGAGCGTCGCGACGATGCCCGCGGACTCCAGGCCCTGGACGTACGCCGTGGCGACGGTCCCCACGAGGTACGGGTCCTCGCCGATGGTCTCCTCGACGCGGCCCCAGCGGGCGTCGCGCACGACGTCGAGCACGGGGGCCAGGCCCTGGTGCACGCCGACCGAGCGCATGTCCTGCCCGATCCGCTCCGCCATGCGACGCACGAGCGCGGGGTCGAACGTCGCCCCCCAGGACAACGGCACGGGGTAGGCCGTCGCGCCCCACGCGGCGAACCCGGCGAGGCACTCCTCGTGCGCCACGGCCGGGATGCCGAACCGGTTCGCGGAGCGCACGCGCTCCTGCGTGCGCAGCAGCGACAGCGCACCCAGGGCCGGGTCGACCGGATTGGTCCCGAAGGGCCGGGTGAGCTGCCCCAGCCCGTCGGGCAGGATCGCGTCGAGGTCGACGCCGTCCTCCATGTCGTGCTGGTGCGGGGCGACCTCGCCGCCCTCGGCCGATGCGCCGACCCACACCCCGAAGAGCTGGGCGACCTTCTCCCGGAGGGTCATCTCGGCCATGAGGGCCTTGACACGGGTCCCGGTGCCGACCGACGGGTCGGACCACACGGGCAGCTCGGTCTGGTTCGTCTGAAGAGTCATCGTGGAGCTACTTTCCGCCGACGCCCATGAGGCCCTGGACCAGGGCACGCCGGGCGAACAGGTACACGAGCAGGATCGGGATCATCGACATGACGACCGCCGCGAGGAGGCCGGGGATGTTGACGCCGTACTGCGTCTGGAAGTTGAAGAGGCCGAGCGTGATGACCTTGGTCGCCTCGGACTGCGTGAGGATCAGGGGGAACAGGAACCCGTTCCAGGCCTGCAGCGCCGAGTAGACGACGATCGTCGCGACGCCGCCCTTGGACAGCGGCAGCACGAGCTGCAGGAACACGCGCTTGGGCGACGCCCCGTCGAGGGCCATGGCCTCGTACAGCTCGTTGGTGATGTCACGCATCGAGCCGCTGAGGATGATGGTGCAGATCGGCAGGCAGAACGCCGCGGTCGGCAGGATCACGCCGATCAGGTTGTCGTACAGGCCCACGACCGAGATCACGTAGAAGATCGGGACGATCACGGCGCTCGCGGGGACCGCGAGGCCCAGCAGGAACATCCGGAAGATGCCCGTGGTGGCCCGGGAGCGGTTGCGCACGATCGCGTACGACAGCGGCGGCACGAGCAGCACCACGATCCCGACCACGGCGACCGTCACGACGACCGTGTTGAGGAAGTAGCGGCCGAAGCCCTGCTCGAACGCGTTGGTGAAGTTGTCGAGCGTGAACGTGGTCGGCAGGGACAGGGGCCCGCCCTGGGCGTACCCGGCCTGCGTCTGGAACGACGCCGTGACCAGCACGTAGAGGGGGATCGCGACGATCAGGAGCCAGATCGTGACCGCGATGCCGGCGCCCCAGTTGGGCCGGTTGCGGGCGCTCCTGCCCGCCCGACGGCGTCGCGCGGCTCCCGCGCTCGTCCCGCCCGGGCGGGACGCACCGCCCGAGGTGGGCGACGTCGTCGGGCCGGAGACGTGCTCCGCGGGGGTGACGCTCAGGTCGTTGCTCATCACACGCCCTCCAGCTCGCTGCGCATCTTGTCGTACCCGGACAGGCGGACCGTGACCAGGGAGATCGCGGTCGCCGCGACGACCAGGACCACGGCGATCGCCGACGCGAGGCCGAAGTCGAAGCCGCGGAACGCCTTCTGGTACATGTAGAAGGCCGTGATGGTCGTGTCCGTGCCAGGTCCGCCGTTGGTCAGGATGAGGACCGTGTCGAACGTCGTCAGGCCGCCGACGATCATGAGGATCATCGAGGTGATCATGGTGTTGCGCAGCTGCGGGAGCGTGATCGCGAAGAACGAGCGCACGCGCCCGGCGCCGTCGATCTCGGCCGCCTCGTAGAGCATGGGCGGCACGGCCTTCGCGGCCCCCTGGTAGATCAGGGCGTGCAGCGGCGTGAACTGCCACAGGCTCACGAACACCAGGACCGCGATCGCGGTCGACTGGTTGCCGAACAGGTTGCCGTCGCCGAACAACCACTCCATCTGGGCCGGGACCCCGAAGTTCGGGTCGAGGACCGCGCGCCACAGCACGGACACCGCGGCCGCCGACAGCAGCAGCGGCACGAAGAAGATCGCCGAGAGCACCGCGCGGTTCCACTGGTGGCCCGCGGCCCACACGCCCAGCAGCATCGCGACCGGGGTCTGGGTGATCACGCCGAGCGCCGTCAGCAGGAGCGAGAGCCCGATGCTCTTGAGCATCACAGGGTCCTCGAGGAGGCGGGACCAGTTCTCGGTCCCGACGAACTCGGGGCTGCCCAGCCCGCTCCACTGCGTGAACGACAGCACGAGCACGAGGACCATGGGCAGGAGGGCGAAGAGCCCGAAGAACAGGGCGGCGGGCAGGGCCCAGACCACGCCCGGGCGGCCGACCTGCTGGTCGGCGGCGCCCGGGCGCGTGCGCCCCTGAGGTGCGCGGGTGGTCATGTCGATCTCCGTCCGGGGGACCGGGTCAGCGCGAGGCCGGCAGGGACTGCATCGCCTGGATGAAGCCGTCGGCGTCGATCTGACCGCTGAAGAACTGCTGGACCGCGATCTTGAGCGGCGTGCCGGCAGCCGGGGGGAACGCCTGGTCCCAGGACATCTGGAAGTGCGGGGCGTTCTTGACGAGGTCGAACTGGAAGGCGGCGTAGTCGGGGCTCGCGGCCTGGTCCAGGAACTGCTCGGTGTTGGTCGTGGTCGGCAGGTTGCCGATCGCGAGCTGCGCCTCGACGAACTCGTCCGAGTACATGAGCTTCAGGAAGTCACGGACGGCGTCCGGGTAGCGGGTCTTGGCGAGCACCGAGTAGAAGTTGTTGGTGTTGCCCGTGATGTTGGCCGCGTCGCCCTTGCCGCCGTCGATCGCGGGGAACGCCGTGTAGCCCAGGTTCGCGTCGGTCCACTCGGGCTCGACGTCGTAGTGCGTCGAGTAGTTCCACGAGCCCATGAGCTCGAACGCGGCCTTGCCCGTGCGCAGGAGCGCGGGCGAGCCGCCGTCGGTGAACTTCACCGAGTCGAAGTTGGTGCCGAACGCGCCCGCCTCGATGAGCTCGGAGAGCTTGTCGAGCGCCTCACGGCTCTCGGGCGTGTCCCACACGTCCGACTCGCCCGCGAGGGCCTTCTCGAACAGCTCGGGACCTGCGACGCGGTCGAACGCGTACTGGTACCACATGAGGGTCGGCCACTGGTCGGCGCCGCCGAGGGCGATGGGGGTGACGCCCTTGGCCTGGAGGGTCTCGACCGCGGCGAGCAGCTCGTCCCACGTCTCGGGGGCCTCGATGCCGGCGTCCGCGAGGACCTGCTTGTTGTGGAACAGCATGACGGGCTGCGTGCCACGCATGGGGATGCCGTAGGACTTGCCGTCGATCACGGCCGAGTTGAACACCGCGGGCAGGAACGCGTCCTTGAGCTGGGGGTCCTCGGCGATGAAGTCGTCGAGGGGGAGCAGCAGGTCGGCGTCGACGAAGGGCTCGATCGAGCCGCCGCCCCAGTTGAAGAAGACGTCCGGCGCCGCGTTGGTGTCGATGATCGTCTGGAGCTTCTGCTGGTAGTCGGCGCCCGGGATGGTGTCGAGGACGACCTTGACGTCGGACGTCGCGTTGAAGGTGTCGACCATCTGCTGCTCGACCTTGTTGGTCGCGTCGCCGTAGACCATCACGTGGATCTCGTTCTCGGGACGGCTGGAACCGCCGGAGTCGCCGCTCGCGCACGCCGCGAGCGGGAGGACCAGCGCCGACGCCACGGCCGCGGCCGTGAGCGACTTCCGCGTTCTTGTGTTCATCATCGAACCCTTTCGAAAGTTTCGGCGTCTGCGCCGAAAGTACTCGGTTGTCCTGGACTCTAAGTCGCGAATCCGCCGGGGTCAACATCGAGTCTCAACCGTTATCCACTGGGAGAACACTGGGAACTCGATCCCGAGACACGGCAGGCCACCCTTCGAAACTTTCTCCCGAGGCGCTACGCTGGCCGGCATGACCGACGAAGTTCTTCCGGGGCGGGTCACGCTCGCCGCCGTGGCCACCGAGGCCCAGGTGTCCCTCTCGACCGTGTCCAAGGTGCTCAACGGACGCACCGACGTCGCGGCCGGGACGCGCGACCGTGTCGAGGCGCTCCTGGTCCGCCACGGCTACCGGCGCCGCAAGAGCCCCACCGCCTCGGCCCCGCTCATCGAGATCGTGTTCCACGAGCTCGAGAGCATCTGGGCCATGGAGCTCATCCGCGGCGTCGAGGACGTCGCGCGGGAGCACGGCGCGAGCGTCGTGCTGACCGAGTCCGGCACCCGGCACTCCCCGGGGCCCGAGTGGATCGAGGGCGTCCTGGCCCGCCGCCCGCTCGGCGTCGTGCTCGTCTTCTCGACGCTCCCGTCGGCGGTCAAGGAGCAGCTCCGGTCCCGGGCCATCCCGTTCGCGGTCATCGACCCCGCGGGCGACCCCGAGCCCGACGTCCCCTCGGTCGGCTCCGCGAACTGGCAGGGCGGCCTCATGGCTACCCGCCACCTGATCGAGCTCGGCCACCGCCGCATCGGCGTCATCACGGGACCCGAGGACATGATGTGCTCGCTGGCCCGCCTCGACGGCTACCGCTCGGCGCTCGGCACGGCGGGACTCACCGCGGACCCGGACCTCGTCCGGTTCGGCGACTTCCACCCCCAGGGCGGCACCGACCGCGCGGACGAGCTCCTCAGCCTGCCCGAGCCGCCCACGGCGATCTTCGCGGGCTCGGACCTCCAGGCGCTCGGCGTCCTCGAGGCCGCGCGTCGCCACGGGCTGCGTGTCCCCGAGGACCTCTCGATCGTCGGCTACGACGACGTCCCCGTGGCCCGCTGGTCGAGCCCCGCGCTGACGACCATCCACCAGCCGCTCCAGGAGATGGGCCAGGAGGCTGCGCGGCTCGTCCTCAAGGCGCGCGAGGGCGACGTGACGAACACGCGCATGGACCTCGCGACGAGCCTCGTGGTGCGCGGGAGCACGGGACGGCCCGCCGCGGTGTGAGACCGGCGACCGGGATACCTCACCCCCGGGAGCCCCGCCACCGGTGCGACACGTGACCGTCTTCACCCCCTCCCCACCGCACCTGGCGGGGCGGTCCATGCCTACCGTGGTGAACGCACACCCCGGAGGTACGACCCATGAGCACCCAGCACGCCACCGAGCCCGCCCCCGTCACGGCAGGCCTCTCGCGCCGCGAGATCCACCACGCCGCGACGCCGGTCCAGGCCCCGAGCCTCTGGCAGCGCCTCAACGGCACCCCCACCCACCCTGTCGCCCTCACGGTCGGGACGATCACGGTCGGCCTCCTCGCAGGCCTTGGCGCCGGGGCTGCGCTCGGTCTCTGACGGGACCCACGGCCCGGCCGCACCGCTGAGTGCGGGGAATCCGTCGCGCACCGACCGTCCGGGCGACAGCTTCTGCGCACCCGGCGCCGGCCGCAGGGCACGGGCGCGCTGCGCCGTCGGGCACTCCCCGCGCGGCCTCGCGCGACCCCCGGCAGACTCGAGGAAGTGAGCCCCGCACCCCGCACCCCCCGCCCGGCCGCCCTGCCGAGCCCGGCCACGGGCTGGCTCGTGGCCGCCGGGGTCGCCGCGCTCGCGTTCCTCGTGCGCTGGCACCTCGTGGGCGGGACGGTCGGGCTCCGCGGGCACCACGGCTACGACGACGGCGTGTACTTCTCGTCGGCCGTGGCGTTCGTGCACGGTCTCCTGCCGTACCGCGACTTCCTGCTCCTGCACCCGCCCGGCTCGATGCTCGCCCTGACGCCCTTCGCGGCGCTCACCGCGTGGATCGACGACAGCGACGCCCTGGTGGCCGCCCGCGTGGGCTTCCTGCTGGTCGGCGCCGCGAACGCGGTGCTGGTGACGCGGGTCGCGCGTCGGTGGGGCACGGCCGCGATGGTCGTGGGCGGCGTCCTGTACGCCGTGTCGTACGCGGCGGCCTGGGCCGAGCGCGTCACGCTGCTCGAACCGTTGGGGTCGCTGTGCCTGCTGGGCGGGGTCGTCCTGATCCTGCGCGGCCTCGACGCGGGCCGGCACGCCGCGACGCCCGCCGGGGCGGGCTGGCTCTGGGCGGGCGGCGCGGTGCTGGGTCTCGGCGCGACGGTCAAGATCTGGGGCGTCGTGCCGTTGGCGGTCGTGGCCGCGTGGGTGCTCGTGACCGCGGGGTGGCGGATCGCCGCGCGCGTGGTCGCGGGGGCGGTCGCGGCGGTCGCGGTCACCGTGGCACCGTTCGCGCTCGCGGCGGGGACGGACATGTTCCGCATGGTGGTGATCGACCAGCTCGGACGACCGCGCCAGTCCGCCACGGGCCTCGAGCAGCGGCTCGCGTGGATCGCGGGCACGGGCGACGCGGAGTGGGTCCGGACCCCGACGGCGCAGCTCGCCCTGGTCTGGGCCGTGCTGGGGGTCGTCATCGTCGGGGCGGTCGTGGCGTGGGTCGGGCGCCGAGGGCGGCTGTGGGTCGCGCTCCTGGTCGTGCAGACCGTGGTGCTCGTGGCGTCGCCGTCGGCGTACCAGCAGTACGCGGCCTTCGTCGCCCCGGCCCTGGTGCTCGTGCTCGCGGCCGCGGTCTCGCTCGTGCCGGTGCGCTGGCGTGAGGCCGTGGCCGCGGTCCTGTGCCTGGGCTTCACGCTCGGTGCCGGGGTGACCTCGACGCAGCGGGTGACCCCGTTCCCCGCTGCCGAGCTCCGCGCCGCGCTCCCCGCCACGGGCTGCGTCCGTGCGGACTCGCCCGTGCTGCTCGCGCTGACCGACGTCCTGAGCCGGGACCTGCGCGCGGGGTGCGAGCTCCCGGTGGACCTGTCCGGGTACTCGTACGACGTCGGGGCGCGGGACGCCGTGGGCTCCGCCGTCCCGCGGGACCTCAACGCCGCATGGCAGCGCGAGGCGCTGCGCTACCTGACGTCGGGGTCCGCGACGCTCCTGGTGCGTTCGGTCGGGAACGGGTTCGACGAGCAGACGCTGCGCACGCTCGACGAGGCGACGACGACCGTCCTGGAGCGTGGCGGTGTGCGGGTCCTGGTCCCGCGCGGGGAGCCGTAGGGTCGCGGTTCGACCGTCCGTCGTCGAGGGTGCAGCTCCGGTCGCGGGTGGCACGAACCGCCGACCCGGGCTGCGCGCTCGGGGACCCGCCCTCTGAGACAGATGTGCCTCTTTTCGCGTAACTCAGGTTAGGCTAACCTGACATTCGGCGCGGCGGAAGTGATCTTCCGGCGCGCCGTCGACCGTGCGCACCCGTGACGGCCGACCGACACCCTCAGGAGAATCGCTGTGAAGCTCACGACCAGCCCCCGCAGGTGGACCGCCCTCACGGGCGCAGGCATCGCCGCAGCGCTCGCGCTCACCGGCTGCTCCTCCACCCCCGAGGCCGAGGAGGCACCCGCCGCCTCCACGATCACGGTCGCGACCAACAACGGCGACGTCGAGGTCCCCGTCGAGCCCGTGCGCGTCGCGGCCCTCGACAGCACCGCGTTCGAGACCCTCCTGGCCTTCGGCATCGAGCCCGTCGTCGCCCCCAAGCCGTTGCTGCCCTCGACGGGCTTCGAGGCCTGGGCCGACGACGCCGAGATCCTGGACGCCGGCAGCCACCGCGAGCCGGACCTCGAGGCCGTGAGCGAGGCCGCTCCGGACCTCATCATCGGCGGGTACCGCTTCGCGGACTACACCGAGGACCTGGGCAAGATCGCGACGACGATCGACATCGCGCCCGGCGACGAGTCCGAGGGCGGCTACGTCGAGGGCCTCAAGGCCCAGACCCTGACGCTCGGCAAGATCTTCGACAAGGAGGAGGAGGCCGAGAAGCTGGTCGCCGACCTCGAGAAGTCGACCCAGGCCGCCGCCGACGCGACCAACGGCGAGTCCGTGTTCCTCGCCTCGACGTCCGTGGGCCGCGTCGACAACGCCGCCGGTCGCCTGACCCGCATCATCGAGCCCCTCGACCTGATCGACGTGTTCGCCGTCGAGTCGGGCGAGCTCGACGAGACCGCGCACCACACGGACCAGGGCCTGGCCCCGGAGACCGTCGCCCAGGCGAACCCCGACTGGGTCATCGTGTTCGACCGCGACGCGGCGACCTCGGACGAGGAGTTCACGCCCGCGCAGGAGATCTTCGCGTCGCAGGCCGCCTGGGCCCAGACCACGTTCGCGACGAACGACCAGGTCGTCTACCTCGAGCCGAACTTCTACATCACCGAGGGCATCCACGCGTACACCAAGGTGTTCGACCAGATCTCCACGGCCTTCTCGGCCTGATCGAACGACTCCCCGCCCGGGGCGGCCGCGACCTGTCGCGGTCGCCCCGGCGGCACGTCCCATGAACCTCACCCCCAGCTCCCCCGCCGCCCCGGTGCGCCCCCCGGCACTCCGCCGCCTGGCCCTGCCCGCCATGGTCCTCCTCGTGCTCGCGCTCCTCGTGACGTCGCTCATGGTCGGCGGGTACGACATCACGTTCGCGAACCTGTTCACGGCCGACGCGTGGAACATGTTCCTCATCTCGCGCGTCCCCAGGACCCTCGCGCTGGTCCTCGCGGGCATCGCGATGGCCGTCTCGGGCGTCATCATGCAGGTCCTGACGCAGAACCGGTTCGTCGAGCCGACCACGATCGGCACGAGCCAGTGGGCGGGCTTCGGCATCCTCGTGATGCTCATCCTCGTGCCGGGCGCCTCGATCATGCTGCGCATGACGGTCGCGACGCTCTTCGCGTTCGTGGGCACGCTCGCGTTCATGGCGATCGTGCGCCGCGTCTCGCTCCAGTCGTCGATCGTGGTCCCGCTGATCGGGATCATGCTGGGTGCGGTCGTGAGCGCGGTGACGGTGTACCTGGCCGCGACGTTCGACCTGCTCCAAGCCATGGACACGTGGCGCTCGGGCGGCTTCAGCAGCATCGTGCGCGGCGCGTACGAGCCGTTGTGGATCGTCGCGGGCACGACCGTCGCGACGTTCCTCCTCGCGGACCGGCTCACGGTCGCGGGACTCGGCCGTGACCTCGCGACGAACGTGGGGTTGCGGTACGAGCGCGTCGTGCTGCTGGGCACGGTCGTGGTCGCGGTCGCGACGGGCGTCACGAGCGTCGTCGTCGGGTTCCTGCCGTTCCTCGGCCTGATCGTCCCGAACATGGTCTCGATGGTCCGCGGCGACGACGTGCGCAAGAACCTCCCGTGGGTCGCGCTCGTGTCGGTCGCGCTCATCCTGGCGTGCGACCTGGTCGGCCGCGTCGTCATCGCCCCCCTCGAGCTCCCCGTCTCCGTGGTGCTCGGCACCGTCGGCGCGGTGGGCTTCATCGCCCTCGTCCTCAGGCAGCGTCGTCATGTCACGTACTAGTCCGTCCACCGTCGCCGAGGCGACCACCACGAGTGCCGGGCCGGGCGCCCCGGGCGAGGTGGCGCCGTCGGGCCACGCTCCCCGTGCCCGACGCCGGACGCTCACCCCCGGGATGCGCCTCGCCCTGGTCTCGGCGATCGTCGTCGTCGCGAGCGCGTGCTTCCTGCTGCTGTTCATCCGTGGCGGGTTCGAGTTCGTGATCGAGCGCCGGGCCACGATGCTCGGCGCGATGGTGGTCGCGGCCTTCACGCAGGGCGTCGCGACGGTCCTGTTCCACACGGTCACGAACAACCGCATCCTCACGCCGTCGATCATGGGGTTCGACTCGCTCTACACGCTCATGCAGACCCTCATGGTCGTGGTGTTCGGCGGCGAGGTCCTGGCGCGCACCGAGGGCCTGCCCAAGGTGATCGCGCAGACGCTGCTCATGGTCGCGTTCGCGACGCTGCTCTACCGGTGGTTGTTCTCGGGGCGGTTCGGCAACCTGTACGTGCTGCTGCTCGTGGGCGTCGTCCTGGGCATGGCGTTCAGCAGCGTCTCGACGTTCCTGCAACGCCTGCTGTCGCCCACGGACTACGACCTGCTCTCGACCCGACTGTTCGGGCGCATGAGCAACGTCGACGCGGACTACCTG
The DNA here is from genome assembly GCF_059651515.1 of Oerskovia sp. 140933. NCBI lineage: Bacteria > Bacillati > Actinomycetota > Actinomycetes > Micrococcales > Cellulomonadaceae > Oerskovia > Oerskovia sp. 140933. The sequence goes on along the minus strand of NZ_JAMXIO010000044.1, from coordinate 10,996 downwards.
CCGTTCGCGGCGCTCGTGTGCGTCGCCGTCGGGGTCGTGGTGTGGCGGCGCCGCTTCCGGCTCGACGCCCTCATGCTGGGCCGGGACACCGCGACCAACCTCGGGATCGACCACCGGCGCGAGCTGACGATCATGCTCATGCTCGTCGCGCTCCTCATCTCGATGTCGACCGCGCTCGTGGGCCCCATGACCTTCTTCGGCTTCGTGATCGCGACGCTCGCGTACCGCCTCACGGGCAGCCACCAGCACCAGTACGTGCTGCCCATGGCGTTCCTGCTGGGGCTCGCCACGCTCGTGGTCGGGCAGTTCGTGCTGCAGCACGTCTTCTACGCCGCGGGCCTGCTGACCGTCATCATCGAGTTCGTCGGCGGCATCGTCTTCCTGTTCCTCCTCCTGCGAAAGGGCGCGCTGTGATCGAGTTCGCCGACGTCACCAAGGACTACCTCGACCAGCGGGTCCTCGGCCCCGTGTCCGGCACGATCGCCGAGGGCGGCATCACGTCCCTCGTCGGCCCCAACGGGGCCGGGAAGTCGACGCTGCTGACGATCATGGGCCGCCTGCTGCAGCCGTCGTCGGGCGCAGTGTCGGTCGCGGGGCTCGACGTGCGTGCGACCAGGTCGGACGTGCTCGCGAAGAAGCTGTCGATCCTGCGGCAGGAGAACCACTTCACGGCCCGCCTCACGGTCCGCGACCTCGTCGGGTTCGGGCGCTTCCCCTACTCGAAGGGGCGCCTCGGGCCCGAGGACCACGCGAAGGTCGACGAGGCCATCGCGTTCCTGAACCTCGAGGAGTTCCAGGGCCGGTTCCTCGACGAGCTGTCGGGCGGGCAGAAGCAGCGCGCCTACGTCGCGATGGTGCTCGCGCAGGACACCGACTACGTCCTGCTCGACGAGCCCCTCAACAACCTCGACATGAAGCACTCGGTCCTCATGATGCGCCAGCTCCGCCGCGCCGCGGACGAGCTCGGCAAGACGGTCGTCCTCATCATCCACGACATCAACTTCGCCGCCGCATACTCCGACCGCATCGTCGCGCTGCGCGACGGCCAGATCGCGGCCGCCGGGACCGTCGAGGAGATCATGCGGGACGACGTGCTGACATCGATCTTCGACACCCCCTGCACGGTGCACCACGTGGGCGGGCACCCGACGGCGGTCTACCACCGGTAGGGCGTCATCCCGAGGCAGTCCCGAGCGACACGCTAGACCAGCACATCCTCGACCAACTCATCGACGACATCTGCCTCCCCCTACTCACACGGCAACCCCCGCGTAGCGGCCCAGACCACCGTCGCCCGCCAGCCCCGCGCGCGACAACCCCACACGACCTAACCGCTTGCTCCTGCTCCGCTACTACTCAGCCCCGGCTTAGCGCTCAATCCTGCTCCGTTACTACCGGGACCCCATCCTTGGAAGCCGAAGGTGTGGGAACGAGTGAGTATCTTCGTTCTCATGAGCAGCAGCGGGGGGACTCCGAAGACGTCAGCGCCTGATGACGACGCGTACGAAATCGTCTTCTATGTGGACGACGATAAGAGCGAACCCGGCGGCGTGTTCCTCGACTCGTGCCCGACGTCCGTACAGGTCGACTTCAACGCGATCCTTGTCGCGGTTGCGGCGGCACCCCCACACAAGTTCTCGGGTGGCGGCATGTGGGAGGCGATGCACGACGACATGAAGGGTTGGTACGAGGCGCGCAGGGACTACCAGCGCGTGCACTACCGGTTGTTCTGCCTCCTGGACACCAAGGCAAAGGGGCGGAGCAAGCCACTCCTTGTCATCGTTGACGGGCGCTCGAAGGGGCGCGGCACGAAGATCCCTGACCGTGAGTACGCGAAGATCCGCGCGCTTGGCGAGCGGTATTACGCGACGCAGCCCCGCCCGATCCAGTGATCGAACGGGGCTGCGGAGCCGTGGGTATCAGGCGACGTGGCTCGCTGCTCGCGCTCCGGCCAGCATGGGCACTGTCGTCTCCTGTCGCTCAACCTCGCTCATCGGAACAAGCGCGAGCTTGAAGCCGACCGCTGCGGCCAGCTCTCCGACAGTGCCAACCGTAGGGTTGCGCGACCCGGCGGAGAGGAGACGGCGCACAGTAGAGGGTTCTGTTCCGATCGCGCGGGCGACCTCAGCCTTAGTCATGTTCGCGCTCTCGATGTGAGCTGCGAGTTCGTTCACCATCTCGTCGATTGCGCGGATACGAGCGAGTTCGGCGGCGAAGCGACGGGCGGCTTCGGGGTCCTGCATGAGCTTGTTGTGACGGTCCCAGAAGGAGCCGGTGCGGGTCATTTGGGGTCACCTCCTGGGGTGACTGGGGCCACCGCCTGGGGTGGCATACGCGTGTGTCGTGGCAACGGGGCAACGTGCTACGTATGGGTACACCCCAAGCGTGACATCTATGTCACGCACCGTCAATATGAAGAGCATCACTAGTCGCCCGCATGAAGCGTTCGCACACCGTGTGGTCAACACGGGCGACGTACGGGCTGCCGCCCTCCGCTCCGGTTGCCACTGAACAGCCGTGGTCACCTACGCGCGGGGCCAGAGGACGCGGGGCACGAGTAGCCCAGCCAGGCCGCGGCCCCCAGGCGGTCACTGTCCCGTGGGTCCGGTGCGGGTCAAGGGCGCTGCACGTCGCTGCGCGATGGGCGGCCGCCCACCCTTGACGCGCGCCGGACCAACGGTGTTCAGCCTGTATCGGGGGCAGCGGGAGAGTCTGGGACGAGCAATTTTTAGGAGGTTCCCACAGGCCGGCGCGGAGCTGCAGGACGGCCGGCCTGGCCGCCGCGGTTCGCGACTTCTCAGGTCAGAGCGTTATGCCCTGAACGGACCAAAACCGGCTGCTGTGGAACCCTACAAACTGCCTAGGCAGGAGTGCCCATCGCTCCGACGATCCGGCCCCAGTTCGTGTAGTTGACCCACGGCTTGTCCATCAGGTGTCCGGTCCAGTGGAGGACGTGCCGGAGCGTGCGGATTCGCTCGATTCCGATCACGTAGTCGCTCGCGGGCTCGGGGTCGGGGCCGCACGCGGCATGGACGGCGTACCAGCCCGTTTCGGTGTCGTCGGGCATCTCGTTGAGTGACGAGCCGAGCGGGTGCGACGCGCTGTGCTCCTTCCAGAGCTCAGAAATGCGGCTCGCTTCGAGAACGTCAACGCCGAGGTAGCCGTCGTGGTCTGCGACCGGCTCGCGGCAGACGTCGCAGAACCACGTGACGTCCTTGTCGGTGACTGTGGGGGGCTTCAAGGTGACCTCCTGGGCTCGGGTAGAACGGGCAGACCCTGAGCCTAGGCAAGGCCGCCCGCGCTCGACCCTGAGCCTAGGCAGCGGGGTCGTCGTACCGGGTGAGGTCGACGCCCGCTAGCCGTGCTTCCTTCAGGCGCGTAGAGACCAGGCCGGGACTCACGTCGAGCTCGCGAGCGATGGCGCGCACACCCTGGCCCTTGCGGTGCAGCTCGACGATCTGTGACCGGCGCTCGTCGGCGCGCGCTTCGTACACGGCCCGATCCTCGGCGACCGTGTATCGGATGGTTCGCTCTGAGACCCCGAACTTGCGCGCAAGCTCCACAGCGGCGCCCCGGCGGGACGGGCGGACAGGCGTACTCACGACTCCCCCAGGATCGCAGCCGCGCGGGCGGCAACGCGCTCTTGTCGGCTCTCGGCCGACCGGCGACGACCTTTGCGCCCGCGTGCAGATTGGATAGCAACGAAGGTTGCTTCGTAGACGACGGGGCCGTCAGCCCACATGCGCGACTGGGTAATGATCCAACGGTGAATCCTGTTGGCGATCGCGCGCGCTTCGGACTGCGGCAGAGGCTCGGGGAACTCGGCGTTTCGCTCGTGCACCTCAGCGTGGATCGCGTCTGCGAGGCCGCTGGGGTTGCCGAAATGGTGTCGCACGGCGCGGTATGCCCAGGTGCGAGCGGACTCGAACAACGCGCAGTTGCGGCCGAGGCCCGCGACGTCGCCGCGCCGCTTGGCGGCTTCCCGCCACCTGGGCGGTGGCATGTGGATGCCTAGCTCTTCCTCGAGCTGGGCTAGGTCCCAGAGGTTCGTGTGCAGAAACTCTGGCTGCCACGCTTCATGCATGGGGTTCTTGGTCATCAGACCCGAATAGCCCTTGTCACCATCGAGGGCACGCCGCAAACCTTCGGTGACAGCGGCCGCGTACACGAGCGGCTTGCGGCGGGCGTACTCGGTGCGGGTGACAGGTTCCTTGAGTGCCCACACGGCGTGCGCGTGGCCGTTCTTGGGGGTCGTGACGATCGCGTTTGGGAGCGGGTGGTGACCGACCGACGACAGGGCGCGTAGCGCGGCGTCCGGGTGGTCGACGTCAACGACGAGCAGGTTCGACATCCCCGAGGGGTTGGCCTCGATGTACCATCTGGCTCGACGAGGACAGCAAGGACGACGAAGTCCCCAAGGTGGCGCTGCACATCACCGGGAAGAAGCGAGGGATGAGAACGTCAATGACCGCCTCATCGCGTCGCCACCGGTGATTGACGCCCTGGCGAGCAGCGACGATCGTGCCCTTCGGACGGCCCACGACCGGACCCGAGCACGACCCCCTCGCCGGTTCCGGAACAGCCCTAGACCTCCCCGCCCGGCGCCCTCCACTCGATCGTGTGCGCCGGGTCGCTGCGGGGCCGTTGCACGGCGCCGTTCTCGCCGAGGGCCCGGATCCAGGCGTCGTCGCCGTAGAAGGCCGGCATCCCGTAGGGCAGGTCGCCGCGCGGGATCGGCGCGTAGTCGGCTTCGGTGAAGTCGGCGCCGTAGGTGGGGACGGTGGGGTCGCCGTCGGGGTCGGGGGTGACGACGCCGCGCAGGTCGCTCACCGCGTCGCGCCACGCGTCGAGCAGGGCCTTGGGGTCGCGGCTGGAGGGGTGCGGGACCTTGTGCACGGGCACGTCGGGGGCGTTCTCCCAGCGGGCGAACGCGTCGCGGGCCTGGGCCCCGAACGCGACGACCGCCTGGAGGTCGGGCCCGGTGACGGCGTCGAACAGCTCATTGCGCCAGCGCGTGTGCTCGGGGGCGCGCAGGATCTCGCGCGCGGCGTCGCCCGCGCGCGAGGGCAGGGTCGCGTACGCGTACGCGTTGAGGCACACGTACGAGCGGGTCAGCCCGATCTTGGTGAGGAAGCCCTGGACGCGCTGCCCCGCGTTGCCCACGAGGGACCGGCCCGCGATGCGTTCGGTGGGCCCGGGGTCGGACGCGATGACGAGCAGGCGCGCGGACCCGTCGAGGCGCCCGCGGTAGAGCACCGGCCCCCAGTCGTGCCAGAACAGGTCGGCGTGCTCGCCGTAGCTCGGGAGGCGCTCGAAGATCTGGGCGATCCGCGGCGGCGGCCCGGGATCGTGGTCGGTGCTCATGGGGGCCTTTCGTCGTGGTCGGGATCGTCGTGGTCGGGTCAGGGTTCCGTGCGGAGCTGGGCCAGGCAGAACGCCTGGAGGTCGACGTTGTCGCGGAGCAGGTCGTCGCGGGTCATGTCGTAGGGGATGCCCGCGATCCCGAGGTCCTCGACGGGAATGCCGTCGCCGCGCCCGGACCGGATGGCGCGGCGCACCGCGACGCGCAGCGACGTCCCGGCGGGCATGGGCGCGAGCGCGCGCTCGGTGCCCGCGAGCGCGTCGCGGACCTGGGTCTGGGTCCACACGTTGGCCCCGCCTCCCCCGGTGGCCTGCCCGACGGCGACGAGCGGCCCGACGTCGTTGTCGACCCACCCGGCGGCGAACAGGTCGCCCGACGAGTACGTGGTGGGGTCGACGACGGCGACGGCCGGCCCGGGGTAGGCGCGGTCACGGTCGTTGCACCAGGCGGGGTCGGTCAGAGGCAGGGGTTGGGCGTACTGCTCGCCGGTGGAGACGGCGTCCTGGAGCGAGGAGTTCCACGCCTCGAGCTCGAGCCGGTTGAAGGGGCTGGCGGCCATGAGCCGGGTCAGGGGTGTGGCGACGAGGCTGAAGCGCGTGGGCACGATCGGGTCCTCGCGCGGGTGGTCGGCGAAGAGCTGCAGGGCGCGTTCGGCGGCCCACACGAGGCCGCCGGGGTTGCCGCGCAGGTCCACGATCACGCCGCCCTTCGGCAGCAGCCCCAGGAGCCGGGTCAGCTCGTCGAGGTAGGCGTCGTCGTCGCCGACGTCGAACGACCACAGGCGCAGCAGGCCGTGGTCGGCGTCGAGGGCGCGGGCTGCGAGGACGTCCTGGAGGGGCGTGGGGATCCAGGCGGTGTCCACGTCCGTGCGTGCCGTGCGGCCCGACGGCGCCGCGCGCCCCTCGTCGTCGGCCTCGGCGTGGGCGGTGGCCGAGCGGGCCCCGCGGGCGGCCGCGTCGTCCGGCGATGCGACGGGTGGGGGCGGGGTCGCCGGGGGTTCGGGCTCGTCCTCGGTGGCCCACAGCTCGGGCGCGAACGTGAGCTTCTTGGCGCGCCGGACGGCCTCGGCGGCGGGGTCGACCGCGACCTTGAGCGCGGCCCGGGTGGCCTGGGCGACGGCCGTCCCGGCCTTGCCGGGGCGCACCACGGTCCAGTCGAAGCGGGTCTCGCGGGTCGCTCCTCTGGCGGTCCGGTACTCGACGACGACCCAGTGCTCGTCGGGTGGCGGGCCGTAGTCGAGCGCGCGGAACGTGAGGGACTCCAGCGCGCGGGCTCTGCGCGCGTCGGGGCGTCCGCCGGTCTCGCGGTCGGCGTGGACCTCGACGGCCCTCGCGACGGGCACGCCGTTCCAGGCGAGGACCTCGACGCCTGCGACGAAGGACCGGTCCTTCGTCGCGTCACGCCCGACCTTGGTCACGACGAAGCGCGGGTCGGTCTCGCTGCCACAGGCCTCGACGAGGAACGGCAGGGTCGCGACCTGGCCGCGGGCGGCGACGGGTCCGACGTACCGGGTGTGGGCGTCGCGCAGGCCGTTGAGGATGCCGGTGATCGCGAGGTGGAACTCGGCGTCGGTCAGGTCGACGGCCCGGCGGCGCAGCAGCGCGAGCGCCTGCACGGGGTCGGTCGCGTACGCGGCGCGCTTGGCGGGCAGGTGGGTGTAGAGGCCGCCGAGCACGACGGCGAACGTGTCGACGACCTGCAGCCGCTCCCCGCCGTCGAGGTGCGCGTCCTTGGGGACGTCGGCCAGGGTCTCGGCGGTGACGGCCTCCGCGAGCAGCCGCTCGACGCGGGCCTGTCCGGGGTCGGGCGGTCCGGTGTCGGATGCGCGGGTCATCGGGCTCGCCTCCTTCAGTCGTAGTAGGCGCGCAGGCCGTCGAGGACGCCGCCGTGGAAGCCGCGCCCGACGATCGAGGCGAGCCAGGCGTCGTCGGGCATCAGGGACTCGAGCGGCGGGACCACGATCTGCGCGAGGTCGCGGGGCAGTCCCCCGACGGGCCCGACGCCCGTGGGCATGTCGAGCGCGAGGCGCAGCGGCGCACCCTCGTCGCTCATGCTGCCCGCCCACGCGGAGGCCCGCGTCTGGGCCGCGGTGACGTGCCCGGCGGGGTCGGCACGGACCTCCTCGAGCCGGTCGACGACGTCGCGCCACGCCCACGGCGTCGTGCCGTCGTCGGGGTGCGTGAGGCTCAGGCGCATGTCGCGCGTCCCGACCTTCAGGGGCGTGCGGTCGGGGGCGTTCGCCCGCTCCATGAGGGCGGGCGTGCCGTAGCGCGCGACGCCGTCGATCACGACGAGGTCCACGTCGTCCTCGGTCGCCTCGACGACGGCCCGGAACGGGTCGGCGCGGGGCGCGGCCCGCAGCACGAGGACGTCCGCGAGCGCCTCCGGCTGGAGCCTCCCGGTCCGGCGCCCCCAGGCGCGGGCGAGGACGTCGCCGGGGACCGAGGTGGCCATGCGCACCAGGTCCTCGTCGCCGAGGTCCCACCCGGCGTGGTCGGCGGCGAGGCGCGCGGCCTTGAGCTCGCCCAGGACGTTCTTGGAGCCCGACGGCGCCCAGTCCGCCCCGAGGCACACGTCGAGCCCCGCTTCCCTCGCCGCCGGGACGTCGGTGGTGACGCCGTAGAGCCAGAGGTTGGAGAAGGGCGACCAGACGACGGCGCCGGGGTCCGTCCACCGGGCGAAGCCGGCCGGGTCGACCGCGGTCGCGTGGACCGCGACGAACCGGGGCTGGAGGCAGCCGGCGGCCTCCGCGTCGGTGTACTCACGGGCGACGAGCGACCCGGGTCGGCCCTCGGCGCAGTGGTAGACGAACAGCGAGCCGGCGCGCATGCGGTTGGCGCGGTCGGCGAGGTCGGCGGGCTTGGCCGTGAGGACCGACGCGAGGACCTTGTTGCGGTCCCCCGTGCCGAAGCTCTCGTCGTCGACCTCGCGCACGAGCCACCCGTCGCGCGGGCGGTTCATGGGCGGGGAGCCCTGGACCGAGGTCGTGCCGCCCACGATCGCCTTGGTCTCGACGTACGCGAGCAGCTCGTGCGGGCTCGCGGTGATGAACGCGTACGCGGGCCAGGTGGTGCTCGCGGCGTAGGTCCGGGCGCGGGGCCACGAGTCGTGGTGCGCGAACGGGACGGCCTGCGACGGCTCGGTCCACAGGGGCAGCGTGTCGTACGCGAGGTGGTTGTGGAGGTCGATCAGCCCGGGCAGCACGAGCGACGTGCCGACGTCCACGACCGGGCAGCCGTCGAACCGCGCGGGGCCGGGCCTCGTGCTGCGGGTGACGGCGGCGACGCGGCCGTCGTCGTCGATCCACACCCGGCCCGTGAAGACCGCGGACTCGTCCGGCGCCACCGACCGGTCGTCCGACATCGGCAGGACACGCCCACGGATCGCCCACACGAGATCCCCCCAGTCGCTCGACCGGCCCGGTACGGGCGTCGCGCGGCGGGTCGGGCGGGCGGTGCGGGCATCGACTGCGTGCCCTGCGCTGCCCGTGCCGGTCCGAGGACGAGCGGCGGGCGTACCTGATTCCGACGGTAGACCCGGCGAGCCGGGCGGGCGAGGCCAGGGAGGGTGATCTTCGGCCCGCCCGGCCTTACGGCGCCACCCCGGCCGTGCGAGCCTGGAAGGACAGCCCGGGGCGGCGCGACGCTCTCCCCACGAGCCCACGTCCGCCCGGGAAGGAGACCTGCCATGAGCTGGATCCGCGAGGCCGACGAGGACGAACCGGGCGGAGCCGTCGCAGCCGCCTTCGCGAAGGACCAGGAGAGCCGCGGCTACGTCGCCAACCTCACGCGGCTCCTCGCGAACCGGCCTGCGGTGCTCGACGCGTGGATCGGCCTGAACGGAGCGATCAAGGCGTCCATGTCGGCCCGGCGCTACGAGCTCGCGACCCTCGCGGCAGCCCTCCGGCTGCGCTCGACGTACTGCGCGCTCGCCCACGGTGCGATCCTCGCCGAGCACCACGTCGGTGCGGACGCCGTGCGTGACGTCGCGCAAGGCCAGGACACGGTCCAGCTGTCGCCGATCGACCGGGCCGTCATGGATCTCGCGGACAAGGTCGCCGCCGGGGCCGCCGACATGACCGAGTCCGACCTGACCGAGCTGCGCGACCTGGGGCTCGACGACGGCGAGATCCTCGACGTGATCCTTGCCGCGGCCGCGCGCTGCTTCTTCAGCGCCGTCCTCGACGCGACCGGGACGCAGGCGGACGCACTGTTCCAGGACCTCGACCCGGCGCTGCGCGACGCCCTGACGGTCGGCCGGCCCATCGCCGCCCCGGACCCCGTGGGGCGCCACCTCGCCCGGTGACGGCGCTGCCGGCACAGGCGTGCGTCCCGCGTCCCCGCGGTGAAGGAGGCCCGCGCTCTCGGCCTATGGTCGATGCATGAGCCCGTCCCGTCGCGGTGCCACGAGCACCGCCCTCCTCACCACCGCCCTCCTGCTCGCCGCGTGCTCCGCCGGAGGGGGGACGGCCTCCCCGACGAGCGCTCCGCCGTCGGGCAGCCCCACGCCCACGGCGACCGCGTCCCCCTCGCCGGCTCCGGGCCCGAGCACGGGCGCCCCGGACCCCCTCGCAGGGTGGAGCCTCGAGCAGAAGGTGGGGCAGCTCCTCATGGTCGGGGTGCGCGTGAGCGAGGCCGAGCAGGCGAGCTACGACGCCGTCCAGCAGCACCACGTGGGCAACGTGTTCCTCGCGGGCCGCACCACGGCCGGGGCGGCGCCCGTCGCGGAGCTCGTCGACTCGTTCACGGCCCTCGTGAGCGACGGGACCACGAACGGCACCCCGCTGTTCGTCGCGACCGACCAGGAGGGCGGCCGGGTGCAGGTGCTGCGCGGTCCCGGGTTCTCCGACGTGCCGAGCGCCATGGACCAGTCCGGGCTGGCCCCTGACGAGCTGCAGGCACAGGCCACGATCTGGGGCCGAGAGCTCGCGGACGTCGGCATCGACCTCAACCTCGCGCCCGTCATGGACGTCGTGCCGAGCCCCGAGGCTGCGCGGACCAACGCCCCGATCGGGTACTTCGGGCGGAACTACGGCTACGACGTGGAGACCGTCACGTCCCACGCGAACGCGTTCAGCGCGGGCATGGAGGCCAACGGCGTCGACGTGGCGATCAAGCACTTCCCCGGGCTGGGCCGGGTCACGGGCAACACCGACACCACCGCGGACGTCCGGGACACCGAGACCACGCGCGACGACCCGTCGGTCGAGGCCTTCCGGTCGGGGATCGAGGCGGGGGCGGCGTTCGTCATGACGTCGACCGCGGTGTACGACCGGATCGACGGCACGGTGCCCGCGGCGTTCTCGCCCGTGGTCGTGGACGGGATGCTGCGCGGCGACCTGGGCTTCGAGGGCGTCGTCATCACCGACGACGTGTCGGCGACCGCGCAGGTGCGGGCCTGGTCGCCGGGCGACCGTGCCGTCCTGACGATCGAGGCCGGCGGCGACATGGTGCTCGCGTCGGCCGACCCGACCGTGGTCCCCGAGATGGCGACGGCCCTCGTCGAGCGGGCCCAGAGCGACCCGGCCTTCGCCGCGAAGGTCGACGCGTCGGTGCTGCGTGTGCTCGCGGCCAAGGAGCGGCTCGGCTCCTGACGGACGAACCCGTCACGCCGACGGCGGGCGGCTCCCGCCAG
>NZ_JAMXIO010000043.1:0-28751 GCF_059651515.1 Oerskovia sp. 140933 | reverse complement strand
TCCACGGACCGGTGCGCCGCCGTCGTGCACGCCGCCCCTACGGCTGGGCGATCATCTCCTGGCCCGCTCGCGGGCGCTGCGGCGGCTGCTCGACACGATCGAACCGACGACCAGCACGAGGCCTGCGACGCTCAGCAGGGCGATGAGCGCGAGGTCCAGGTCGTACGTCGCACCGAGCGCGAGGGCGAGGATGCCCGCACCGACCGCGACGATCACGAAGCCCCAGACGACGGTCCCCACCCGCAGCCCGCGGTTGCGGGGGTCCTCGAGCGTCGGGTCGGGGTGCTGCGCCCTCTGCTGCGCCGTGGCGTTCCACTGCGCCGCCGGGTCGACGGCCGGGGAGGGCGCGGGCGACGGAGCCGCGGGTGACGCCGCCGACGGGGGAGTCGCGGGGCCTTCCACGACGTCCGGCTCGGGGTCGACCGGGGCGTCCTGCACGGGGTAGGCCTGGGTGTGCGTCGAGGCCTCCCAGACCGGCAGGGCGCCGGTCTGCGTCCCGGGGGCCGGCGGAGCGGCCGGCAGCGTGAGCGTCGGCTCGGAGACCGGCAGCGCCTGGGTCGGAGGAGCGACCGGCAGCGCCTGGGTCGGTTCGGCCCGGAACAGCTCGTCCGCGAGGTCGTCGGGCGCGCGGCCCGTCTCGATCACCTGGGTGGCGTCCGGGTCGTCCTGCCCGACGGGGAGCACCTGGGTGGCGTCCGCATCCGTCTCCGCGGCGGCGTGCTCGTCGGGCTCACCCTCGCGTTCCCCCGGCTCGCCCGGCGTGACGGGCAGCTCGACCGTGGGGTCGACGGGCGGGAGGGCCTGGGTCCGGTCCACGTCGTCGGACTCGTGAGGCTGCTTCTCGGTGGTCATGATTCCTCCCGGATGGTGACGTCCCCTGCCGCGACGTCGACCTCGAGCAGGAGCACGGGGTCGGCGCCGTCGGAGACGGTGTCGCTGGTGAAGGTGTGCGGGCGGGTGTTGACGCCGTTGATGTTGCGGCTCTCACCGTCGACCGTCCAGCTGGCGTTGCCCGCGAGGAGCTGGACCTCCGCCTCGACGGGTGTGCCGGCCGGGACGATCACGGTCAGGTTCCCCGCGCGCAGGCTCACGGGGACGACGACCTGGTCGCCGGCCGTCAGGTCGAGCTGGCTGAGATCCACGACGGGGTTGCCGAACGTGAAGGAGAAGCCGTTCTCCGCGTCCTGGACCGACGTCACGGTGTAGGTCGCGTCGGAGACGGGAGCCGTCAGGCCGATGTCGCTGCGCTCGACGCTGTTCCAGCCGACGATCGGCAGCGCGACGATCGTCGCGACGACCGCCAGGCCTCCGAGGGCCCCGCTCGTGCGGCCGCGCAGCCCGGAGACCACGATGCCGAGGCCGAGCAGGATGATCGTCGCGCCGATCCACGTGTAGAAGAAGGGCACGCCGATCACTTCGCGGCGCTCGAGGAGCAGGAGGATCGCGGCGCCGAGGAGGCTCAGGCCGAGCGTGATCCCCACGACGGCGGACCCGGGTCCGCGCGGACGGCGTGCCGCCCGGGCACGCTGCTCGTCGAGCCGGCGCAGGCGCTCGGTCTCGCGCTCGGCGCGTCGGCGGGCGTGGTCGTGGGCGCGGGCGGCCTGCTGCGCGGCCGCCTGCTGCTGGGCGGCGTAGGCCTGGGGAGGGACGGGACGCTGGGGGTAGCCCGGGGGCGGCACGGGGGCCGACGCGTTGTACGCGGGGCCCGACGGCGCCGCGGGGGTCGCGGGGTACGTCGCCCCGGGCGCTGGGTGGCCCCCCGCGCCGGGAGCCCCGTGGGACGGGCGCTGCTGCCAGCCCTGGGGAGGCGGTCCCTGCTGCGCGGGCGCGCCGGGGAACGGCGCCGCGGGGTGCGGCTGCTGGGGCGGGGCGCCGGCCTGCTGACCGGACGGACCGCGGGACTGCTGCGCGCCGCCGGTGGCGTACCTGCGGTGCTCGCTGCGCCGGTTGACGACCAGGACGACCACGACGATCACGGCGGCGACCCACAGCGCCCCGTCGAGCCACTCGAGCCCCGCGAAGTGCCACCAGGAGAGCCAGCCGTTGTTCCAGCTCAGCCCCACGACGGTCGTCGCCGCCGCGCCCAGCATGGCCACGTCGAAGTCGCCGCGGATGGCCTGCTGGAGGTGGATGCGGCCGTCCCGGGCCTCGGGGAGCAGCGCCCACCCGAGCCCGTACAGGACGAGGCCGGCGCCCCCGAGGAACACCGAGACGACGAGGATCCCGCGCACGATGAGGGGGTCGATCCCGAACCGGTCGGCGATGCCGCCCGCGACCCCGCCGACCCAGCGCTCCTCGGACCGCGAGATGCCGATCCGGCGCACGGTGTCGAAGAACCTGTCCGTGCCGCTGGGCTGTCCACCGGGCTGGCCGGGGCCGCCGTCGGGCCCGGTGCCACCGGGGACCGGACCGCTCGTCGGATAGGGCGTCCCGGCGGGCTGCCGGGCCCCGGTCGGCGCGGGGCTCCCGGCCGGGGGTTCTGGGGAGATGTCCTCGGTGTTCATGGGTCCAGCCTGTCCCGGACGGCGCCCGGACGGTATCGGGTGTTCCCCTGATCCGACCCTGATCCTGCGATCGGGCGACCCTGAACTTTGGGCCCGGCACGCGACGAACCGGGCGTTCCGCCCACCGCGGCCCCGTCGGCATGTGACCATCAGAGAGTGACACCGACCGCGCAGCCCGCCAGGAGACTCCCCTTCCGGCGCCCCGAGCAGGGGCGCTGGGTCGGTGGTGTGTGCCGTGGGCTCTCCCTGCACCTCGACATGCCGGTGGGAGCGATCCGTCTCGTCATGGCGCTGATCGCGTTGACGGGCGGCGCCGGGATCGTCCTGTACGTCTTCCTCTGGGTCACGGTGCCCGCGGGCGACCCGGCGCAGGCCGCCGACGAGGAGCGTCCTGCGTCGTTGCGGCGCATCGCGCCACGGCTCCAGGGCAAGGTGCGCAAGCTGCCCGTGCGGGACGTCGCGATCGGTGTGGTCCTGCTGAGCGGGGCGGCCGTCCTCCTGGCCTCCCGGGCGGGGGTCGACATCGAGGTGTCCTGGGTCCTGCCGGTCCTCATCGCGCTCGCGGGCACGGCCCTGGCCTGGTCGCAGCTCGACGCCGCCCAGCGTGGCCGGTGGTTGTCGCGGGCAGGGGGTCGCACCCCTGCAGGCGTGCTGCGTCTCGCGGGCGGGCTGTTCCTGGTCCTCGTCGGGGTACTGCTCCTGGTCGGGCAGGACTCGACGGCCGCGGACATGGTCAGGGCCACGACCGCGTCGCTCGCGGTGCTCGCGGGCGCGGCGATCGTGCTGGCGCCCTGGTGGCTGCGCCTCGTGCGCGAGCTGGGCGACGAGCGGACCGCCCGCGCCCGCGAGGCGGAGCGGGCCGACATCGCGGCCCACCTGCACGACTCGGTGCTGCAGACGCTCGCCCTCGTCCGGGCCAGCGCGGCGGACGCCGACACCGTCGCGAGGCTGGCTCGCGCCCAGGAGCGCGAGCTCCGGGAGTGGTTGTACAACGACAGGCCTGCCCCTGGTACGTCGCTTGCGGCCGAGCTCAGGACCCTCGTGGGCGAGGTCGAGGACCGCCAGAGCTGGCGGCTCGCCGCCGGCGCGGCGAGCGCCTCCGGGGTGAGCGCCGCGGGAGCCGTGGGTGACGGCGGCCCGGCCGGGACCGCCGCGGTCGTGGTCGACGTGGTCGTCGTGGGGGACTGCGTCCCGACCGACGAGACCACCGCCCTGCTGCAGGCCACCCGCGAGGCCCTCGTCAACGCCGTGGCCCACGGCCGCCCGCCGGTGTCGGTGTACCTCGAGGTGTCGGGCGACGCGGTCGAGGTGTTCGTCCGCGACCGCGGCGACGGGTTCGAGATGAAGGACATCGCGCACGACCGGTTCGGGGTGCGTGAGTCGATCATCGGTCGCGTCACGCGCAAGGGAGGACACGCCGAGGTCGTGTCGCGGCCGGGATGGGGCACCGAGGTCCGGCTCAAGGTGCAGCGCGCGGCCGAGAGCGACGACGGCCCGGACTCCCCGGCGACGCCCCCCGCGGTCGGGACGCAGCGCGGACCTAGGATGCCGGTGGAGCCCCCCGCGGTCGCCCCGTCCGGGGTGCACGGAGGACCGGCGACGCCGACCGTCCCGGACCCCGCGCACACGCTCGGACCGCCCGCCAGAACACCTCAGGAGCACACGTGACGACCATCCCCCAGCCCGAGCCCAGCCCGCTGCCGGGGGCGCCGGTCCCCGTCGTCCTCGTGGACGACCACCACATGTTCCGGGCAGGGGTGCGCGCCAGCCTGGACGGACGGGTCGACGTCGTCGGCGAGGCCGACAGCGTCGACGGCGCGGTCGAGGCGATCCGGGCCCTGCGCCCCCCGGTCGTGCTGCTCGACGTCCACCTGCCGGGAGGCAACGGCGGGGGTGGGGCCGAGGTCATCACGCGGTGCTCGGACCTCCTGGGAGCGACACGGTTCCTCGCGCTGTCGGTGTCCGACGCGGCCGAGGACGTGGTGGCCGTCATCCGCGCGGGGGCCCGCGGCTACGTGACCAAGGCGATCTCCGGTCCTGACCTGTCGGGGGCCGTGGTCCAGGTCGCGAGCGGCGACGCGGTCTTCTCCCCGCGCCTCGCGGGCTTCGTCCTCGACGCGTTCGGCACGGGTCAGGCGGACGTCGCCGTGGCCGACGACGAGCTGGACCGGCTCTCGGCCCGCGAGCAGGAGGTCATGCGGCTCATCGCCCGGGGCTACGCCTACCGCGAGGTCGCCGCGGAGCTCTTCATCTCCGTCAAGACGGTCGAGACCCACGTGTCCTCGGTGCTGCGCAAGCTCCAGCTCTCGTCGAGGCACGAGCTCACGCGCTGGGCCGCCGCGCGGCGGCTCCTGTGACACGGCGCCAGGTCCGGTGCCGGGCTGCCCGCCGGACCCGCGGCACGGGGGCTGCCCGCACGGGCCACGGTGCCCGACGAACCGCGAGATCTCGCCGTATTAGCAGGTGAGAAGCGGGTCTCGGGTGCGGCGTCGGAGCGCTAGCCTGGACACAGCCGGGTGAAGCCCTCCGGCCCGATGAAAGGGACCTCCGACGTGACGTACGTGATTGCTCAGCCTTGTGTGGACGTGAAGGACAAGGCGTGCATCGAGGAGTGTCCGGTGGACTGCATCTACGAGGGCAAGCGGTCGTTGTACATCCATCCTGACGAGTGCGTGGACTGTGGTGCGTGCGAGCCGGTGTGTCCGGTGGAGGCGATCTACTACGAGGACGACGTGCCGTCGGAGTGGAGCGACTACTACCGGGCGAACGTGGAGTTCTTCGATGACCTGGGGTCGCCGGGTGGTGCGGCGAAGATGGGCATGATCGACAAGGACGACCCCATGATCGCGGCCCTGGCCCCGCAGGCCTGAACGCGCTGCGGGGGGAACGTGACGAGGGGCCGTCGTCCCAGCGGACGGCGGCCCCTCGTCGTGCCCGGGCACGTGGCTCCGGAACGCCGCGCTCAGCCCCGCCCGGCGGCCCGCCAGGCGGGGCTGACGCGCACCACGTCACCGATCACGGTCACGGCCGGGGCCCGGACCCCCGCTGCGACGGCGACGTCGGCGATGGTCGCGAGCGTCCCGACGGTCGAGCGCTGGCGCGGGCCGTAGCCGTCCTCGACCACCGCGACGGGCGTCTCGGGCGAACGGCCCGAGGCCATCAGCGCAGCCGCCGAGTCACGCAGGCGCGAGACGCCCATGAGGAGGATCACGGTGTGGTCGGCCGCTGCGGGCACCTTGCCGATGTCCTCGTGCCCGGTCAGGACCGTGAAGCCGCGCGAGTGGCCGCGGTGCGTGACCGGGATGCCCACCGCGGCGGGCACCGAGACGGCGCTCGTGACGCCGGGGACGACCTCGACGGGGATGCCGTGCTCCTCGCACGCGATGAGCTCCTCCCCTCCCCGGCCGAACACGTACGGATCGCCCCCCTTGAGTCGTACAACTCGTCGTCCGGCGAGCGCGTGCTCGACGAGGAGCGCGTTGATCTCCTCCTGCGGGACGGGGTGGAAGCCCGGGGTCTTGCCGACGTCGATCACGACCACGTCGTCCGCCAGCTCGTCGAGCAGCGCACGCGGTCCCAGGCGGTCGGTCACGACGACCTCGGCCTGGGCGAGCAGACGACGTCCCCGCGCCGTGACGAGCCCCGGGTCGCCCGGGCCTCCGCCCACCAGGGCGACGGAGCCGACGCCCCCGTCGGGGACGGGCCGGACGGGCCGCAGCGGCAGCTCCCCGGTCGAGAGCAGGGCGTCGATCGCGTCCCGGACGCGCTGTGCCCGCCGGGGGTCGCCACCCGCGTTCACGGCCACGACGACCTCGGTGGTGCCCGACGCCTGCGCGCCACCCCCCGGACCGACAGCGACCCTGGCCACCGCGGGCACCCAGGCGGTCCCGGCCTCGGCGTCCCCCGCGGCGACGCAGAACACGCGCAGCGCCTCGGCCTCCGCGGCGATCCCGGCGTCGACCTCGGCCGACCCTGTCGCGGTGTGCACGAGCCACGCGCCCTCGAGGTCACCGGTCCGGAACGCGCGCGCCTCCCAGGTGACCGAGGACCCGGCCGCGCCGGAACCGTCGGGGCGAGCGACGCCGTCGGGCAGGGGAGGCGCGATCAGCGCGGCGAGGTCCTCGCAGACCTCCGGGGCCACGACGCGCACGCGCGCACCGGCAGCCACGAGCGAGCGTGCGCGGCGTGCGGCCACGGGGCCCCCGCCCACGACGACCACGAGGCGACCCGCGATGCGCAGGCCGAGAGGGTAGAGCTCAGAGTTCATGCGCCCATCATCGCCCGAAAGCGGCGGCAGCCAGCTCGCGCCGGCGCAGCAGCCACCCCGAGCCCTTGCCGGTCGACGCCGCCCCCGACGTCTCCGGAGCCAGGCCGCGGCGACGCAGCATGGTCTTCTCGACGGGTGCGAAGAAGAGCAGCTCGATGACCATGCCGACCACGAGGATCAGCAGGATCGCGGTGAAGACCAGCGCCATGTCGGACAGCTCGCGCCCCTGCTGGAGGAACGCGCCCAGGCCGAACCCGATCCCGCCGCCGACCGCGATGATCTCCGCGGCCATGAGCGAGCGCCACGAGAACGCCCAGCCCTGCTTGAGTCCCGCGAGGTAGCCGGGGAACGCCGCGGGCAGGATCACGTCCTTGATCATCTGGAAGCGGCCCGCGCCCAGGACCTGACCCACGCGCCGGTACAGCGGCGGCACCTGGTCCACACCGGACACGATCCCGTTGATGATCGAGGGCACCGCACCCATGAGGATCACGAAGTACACCGTGGCGTCCGACAGCCCGAACCAGATGATGCCCGCGGGCACCCACGCGACGGACGGCAGCACCTGGAGGCCCGTGATGATGGGCCCGAACGACACGCGGACCCAGCGCACGCGCGCCACGACGACGCCCAGCGGGGTACCGATCGCGACGGCCGCGAGGAAGCCCAGGATGCCGCGCTCGAGGCTCGTGCCGAGGGCCTGCCACAGCGTGCCGGACTCGGCGGCGCGCGTGACGGCCGTCCAGACCTGCTCGGGTCCGGGCAGGTTGTAGATGGGCTGGACCTCGAGCCACACGAGGGTCTGCCAGACCGCGAGCAGGAGCGTGATCGCGAGGACGGGGGGATAGACGGCCCGCCAGGCCTTGGCCCACCGGCTCGTGGTGGGGGCGACGGTCGTCTGGAGGGCGTCGAGCCCCGCCTCGATGTCGCCGACGTCCTTGGCGTGCCCGACGGCGGCGCCCGCCTCGCGGGGCACGCTCGCGGAGGGACCGGGCGCACCCGTGCCGGGCGCAGCAGGGCCGGGCGCACCCGTCCCCGACGGGGCCTCGTCGCGCGGGGGCAGGGTCTCGGCGGTCTTCGACGTCTCAGACGGCATGGCGGCGGATCTCCTCACGGAGGTCGTTGGTGATCTCGGTCGCGAGGCGCGACGCGGCGGCGGCCTCGATGCTGCGCTGCTCGTCCGCGCCGTACACGTCGACGTCCCACTCGCGCACGATGCGTCCGGGGCGCGAGGACATGAGCAGCACGCGCTGCCCGAGCCGTACGGCCTCGCGGACGTTGTGCGTGATGAACACGATGGTGCGCCCGGTCTGCTCCCAGACGCGCTCGAGCTCGTCGTGCAGCAGGTCGCGCGTGATGGCGTCGAGCGCCGCGAAGGGCTCGTCCATGAGCAGGACGTCCCGCTCCTGGGCGAGCGAGCGCGCGAGCGCGACACGCTGGCGCATGCCGCCCGAGAGCTCGTGGACGCGCTTGTCGCCCGAGCCGTCGAGCCGCACGAGCGTGAGCAGCTCCGCGGCCCGCTCACGACGCTCCGCACGCGGGACGCCGCGGAACTTCAGGGCGAGCTCGATGTTGCGGCTCGCGGTGAGCCAGGGGAACAGCGCGGACTCCTGGAACATCAGGGCCGCGCCGCCCCCGGCGACCTCCACGTCCCCCGTGGTGGGGCGCTCCAGACCCGCGACGATGTTGAGCAGCGTCGACTTGCCGCAGCCGGAGGCTCCGAGCAGGCAGACGAACTCGCCCTGCGCGATGTCCAGGTCGATCCCCTCGAGCACCGGGGCGCCGTCGGGGGAGAACCGCTTGGACACGCCGCGCAGGCGGACACCGGTCGTCGGAACGGCGTCCTCTCCGAGGCCGGACGGGGTGCCCGTGCGGGCGGGGGACGTGGTGGTCATGGTGCTACTCCTTGCCGAGACCTGCGGCGGAGACGGTCGGCTGACCGGCCTCCTTCAGCACCTTGTTGAGGAGGCTCAGGTCGTAGATGCCGTTCAGGTCCGCCTCGGTCGTGGTCCCGGCGGTCACGCCGTCCTCGAGCAGGGTGTTCAGCGTGCCCGCGAGCGGGTCGGTCGTGAACGTGATGTTGGTGAAGGCGCGGTCCAGGACCGCGTCGGACAGCGGCTTGCCGGCGATCTTCTCGATCTCGCCGTTGACGAGGGTCTTGGCGTCGTCCGGGTTGGCGCCGATCCAGTCGATCGCCGCGACCTCGCCGCGCAGGAGCGCCTCGACCGTCTCCGGGTGCTCCTCGAGGAAGTCGGTGCGGACGATCAGGTGCGTCGTGAGGAACTCACCGTCGTCCCACAGGTCCTTCTCGTCGACCAGGACGTGGGCGCCGGCGTCGAGCACGAGGCGCGAGGCCCAGGGCTCGGGCAGCCAGCCGCCGTCGAGCTCGCCGTTCTGGAACAGCGTGAGGGTCTGTGCGTTCTCGGTCGGGGTGACCGCGACGTCCCCTCCGCCCTGGATGTCGTTCTCGAGGCCGTTCTCGGTGAGCCAGGCGCGCAGCGCGACGTCCTGGGTCCCTCCGAGCTGGGGTGAGGCGATCTTGGTGCCCTTGAGGTCGGCCGCGGTGTCGATGCCCTCGCGCACGACGAGCTGTGCGCCCCCCGACGTCGAGCCCGCGACGATGCGCACGGCCTCGCCGCCCGACTTCACGAAGTTGTTGATCGCGGGGTTCGGGCCGATGAACGTGGCGTCGATCGCGCCCGCGTTGAGGGCCTCGATCGCGGCGGGACCGGCGTTGAAGACCTGGGTCGAGAGCGTGGTGTCGCCCAGGGCCTCCTCGAACTGGCCGCCCGCGACCCCGACGAGCGCGGGGGCGTGCGTGACGTTCGCGAAGTAGCCGAGGCGCAGCTCCTCGGCCGGGCCCGACGACGCGGCCGGGCCGTCGGCGGCGTCTGACGTGCCCGTCGAGCAGGCGGCGAGAAGGAGCAGCGGCGCGACGGCGAGCGCGGCGACGGCGGAGCGCGCCCGCGTGGAGCGTCGGGACGTGCCGGCTCGGGTGGTGCGGGTCGGGCGGGACGAGGTGTTCATGGAGTTTCCTTCGGAAGGGTCGGTGGTTGCCTGGCGGTGGACGTGTCGTGTCCCGGCAGCGCCGATCCGTGCGGTGCGCGATCCGAGGGCCCGGTGTCCGGGCCCCGCCTGCGGTGGTCGGGTGGACCTCAGATCGCGTACTGCACGGGACGCTGCGAAGGACATCGCACGGCCGCCAGGGCGTCTCCGACCATTCCTGCTGCGAGGGTGCCGCCGTCCTGACCGTCGATCAGGAGGAAGGCACCGGTGCGGCGCGAGGTGACGTACTCCTCGGCCGCGACGGGGGAGGCGAGGCGCAGCGTGACGCGCCCGATGTCGTTGAGGTCGAGCGTCTCCGCGGGCTCGAGCTCGGCGGTGTCCAGGTCGAGGCGCCCGACGACGTCGCGCACCACGGCCTGCACGGTCCGGGTCGTGTGCTTGAGCAGCACGCGCGTGCCGGGACGCAGGGTCTTGTCGCTGAGCCACGCGACGGTGCCCTCGATGTCCTGCGTGACCTGCGGGGCGTCGGCTGCGGCCGCGAGGAGGTCGCCGCGGGCGATGTCGATCTCGTCCGCGAGGCGGATCGTCACGGACTGGGGGGCGAACGCCTCGGCGAGGGTGCCGTCGGCCGTGTCGATGCCCTCGACCGTGGTCCTCTTCCCGCTGGGCAGGACCACGACCTCGTCGCCCACGCGGACCACGCCCGAGGCGATCTGCCCGGCGTACCCGCGGTAGTCGCGGAAGCGCTCCTCGAGCGCCGCGCCCTGGGGACGCAGGACCACCTGGACGGGGAAGCGGAACGCCTCGGTGTCCGGGGTCTGCGCCGCAGGGAGCTCCTCGAGCAGGTCGAGCAGGCTCGGCCCGTCGTACCAGGGGGTCTTGCCGTCCGGTCCGCCCGAGCGGTCGACGACGTTGACGCCCTCGAGCGCTGAGACGGGCAGCGTGAGGACGTGCGCGACGCCGAGCGAGGCCGCGGCCTCGCGGATCTGGTCGGCGAGCTCCTCGTAGCGCTCCTGGCTGTAGTCGACGAGGTCGATCTTGTTGACGGCCACGATCACGTGCGGCACGCGCAGGAGGCTCGCGACCGCGAGGTGGCGGCGCGTCTGCTCCAGGAGCCCCTTGCGGGCGTCGATGAGGAGCACGACGACGTCGGCCGTCGACGCGCCGGTCACGGTGTTGCGCGTGTACTGCACGTGCCCGGGGCAGTCGGCCAGGATGAACGAGCGCCTGGCGGTCGCGAAGTAGCGGTAGGCGACGTCGATCGTGATGCCCTGCTCGCGCTCGGCGCGCAGGCCGTCGGTCAGCAGGGCGAGGTCGGCCGTCGCGAGGCCTCGGTCGCGCGAGACGCGCTCGACCGCGTCGAGCTGGTCGGCGAGCACGGACTTGGAGTCGTAGAGGAGCCGGCCGACGAGCGTCGACTTGCCGTCGTCGACCGAGCCGGCGGTCGCGAGGCGCAGCAGGGTGCTCGTGGGGAGGACCTGGGGCTCGCCGGCGGTCCCGGTGGGCAGGGTGGTCTCGTCGGGCAGCGGGTGCGTGGTGGCGGCGCTCACTAGAAGTACCCCTCCTTCTTGCGGTCTTCCATGGCGGCTTCGGAGATCCGGTCGTCGGCGCGCGTGGCGCCGCGCTCGGTGATGCGGGTCGCTGCGACCTCGGTGATGACGTCGTCGACCGTGTAGGCCGTGCTCTCGACGGCGCCCGTGCACGACATGTCGCCCACGGTCCGGTAGCGGACGGTCTCGGTGCGCACGTCCGCGGCCTCGGCGTCGTTGCGCGGCCGGGAGTACGGCCCGACGGCGAGGAGCATGCCGTCGCGCTCGAAGACCTCGCGCTCGTGCGCGTAGTACAGGCTGGGCAGGTCGATCTTCTCGGCCGCGATGTAGCGCCAGATGTCGAGCTCGGTCCAGTTGCTGAGCGGGAAGGCGCGGACGTGCTCGCCCGGGCGGTGGCGACCGTTGTACAGGTTCCACAGCTCGGGGCGCTGGTTGCGCGGGTCCCACTGGCCGAACTCGTCGCGGAGCGAGATGACGCGCTCCTTGGCGCGGGCCTTCTCCTCGTCGCGGCGGCCGCCGCCGAACACGGCGTCGAACTTGTGCCCCGTGATGGCGTCGAGCAGGGGCTGGGTCTGGAGGGGGTTGCGCGTGCCGTCGGCGCGCTCGAGCAGGCGCCCGTCGTCGAGGTAGTCCTGGACGCTCGCGACCTCGAGGCGGGCGCCGAGGCGCTCGACCGTGGCGTCGCGGTACTCCAGGACCTCGGGGAAGTTGTGACCCGTGTCGACGTGCAGCAGCGCGAACGGCACGGGGGCGGGCCAGAACGCCTTGGTCGCCAGGTGCAGCATGACCACGGAGTCCTTGCCGCCGCTGAACAGCAGCACGGGGCGCTCGAACTCCGCGACGACCTCGCGGATGATGTGGATGGCCTCGGACTCGAGGGACTCGAGCTGGGTCAGGCGGTAGGTGGGGGAGGCAGGTGGGGCGAGGGGGGCGGTCAAGGCGTCGCTCTTCTCGTCGGGGTGCGTGGGGTGGTCGTCCGGCACGTCGGTGTGCACCGTCCGGTGGTGCGTGGTCGCGGCGCTCATGCGTGGAGCCCGCACTCTGTCTTGTCGAGCCCGGCCCAGCGGCCTGCGCGCGGGTCCTCGCCGGGGGCGACGCGGCGCGTGCAGGGCGCGCAGCCGATCGACGGGTACCCGTCGTTGAGCAGCGGGTTGAGGATCACCTGGTGGTCGGCGGCGTAGCCGAGCAGGTCGTCGAAGGACCAGGCGGCGAGCGGGTTGATCTTGACCAGCCCGTTCTTCTCGTCCCAGGTCACGAGCGGGGTGCTCGTGCGGGTCGGGGCCTCGTCGCGGCGCACGCCCGTGACCCAGACCTCGTACCCGCCGAGCGTGCGGGTCAGGGGTTCGACCTTGCGCATCGCGCAGCACGCGGCGGGGTCCCGTGACCAGAGGTCCTTGCCGTGCGCCTCGTCCTGCTGGGCGACGGTGAGCCGGGGCAGGACGTCGACGATCGTGACCTCCATCTGCTGCTCGACGGCGTCGCGTGTGCCCGAGGTCTCGGGGAAGTGGTAGCCGGTCTCGAGGAACAGGACGTCGACCCAGGGCGCCTGCTGCGCGACGACGTGCGGCAGGACCGCGTCGGCCATGGAGCACGCGACCGCGATCGAGTCGCCGAACTCGCGCACGGCCCACGCGACGACCTGCTCGGCCGTCGCCTCGTCGGTGGCGCCCAGACCGGAGCCGTGCAGCTCGGCCTGCCCGCGCTCGACGATCGCGCGCAGCTCAGCGGCTGACCGCTTGGGCCGGGTGCTCGCGGCCCGCCGGGCGGCGTGGGCAGCCCGGGACGCGGCGCGGGCCTCGGTACGGGCCTTGGCGGCGGCGCGCAGCGCGGCGAGCGGGTCGTTGCCCGGTGTGGTGACCGGTGTGCCCGACGACGCAGCGCCCGTCGGGTGCGCGCCGTCGCCCGGTGCGGTGGTCGCGGCGCTCATCGCAGCGACTCCTCGTCCGCGCGGTGCGCCCACTGGGCGAAGCTCTCCGTGCCGTCCTTCTCCTTCTCGAACTGGCGCACGACGCGCTCGACGTACTCGGGAAGGTCGTCGTTGGTGACCTTGAGGCCGCGCACGGTCCGGCCGAGGCCTGCCTCGGCGCGGTCGTCGGAGGTCAGGCCGCCGCCCAGGTGGACCTGGAACCCGGGGACCTGGTTCCCGTCGTCGTCCATCACGAGCTGCCCCTTGAGCCCGATGTCGGCGGTCTGGATGCGGGCGCACGAGTTGGGGCAGCCGTTGATGTGCAGCGAGAGCGGCTTCATCGCGGAGAGGTCGCCGAGGCGCTTCTCGAGGTCGTCGATCGCGCGGGTCGCGGCGCCCTTGGTCTCGACGATCGCGAGCTTGCAGTACTCGATGCCCGTGCACGCGATCGTGCTGCGGCGGAACGGGCTGGGGTTCGCGTCGAGACCCTGCTCCTTGAGCCCGGACACGACGCGCTCGAGGTGCTCGTCCGGGACGTCGAGCACGAGCAGCTTCTGGTGCGGGGTGAACCGCACCCGACGCGACCCTGCCGACTCGGCGAGGTCCGCGACGGCCGCGAGGATGCTGCCGGAGACGCGACCCACGTAGGGGGCCGCGCCGACGTAGTTGAGGCCGTCCTTCTGCTTGTGCACGCCGACGTGGTCCCCCGGCTGGGAGGGCTGCGGGGCGGGCGGGCCGTCGGGCAGCGCGTAGCCGAGGTACTCGGTCTCGAGGACCTCGCGGAACTTCGCGGGCCCCCAGTCGGCGAGCAGGAACTTCAGGCGGGCCTTGTTCCGCAGGCGACGGTAGCCGTAGTCGCGGAAGATCTGGACGACCCCGTGCCACACGTCGGCGACCTGCTCCTCGGTCACGAACGCACCGAGGCGCTCGCCGAGGCGCGGGTTCGCGGACAGACCGCCGCCGACCCACACGTCGAACCCGACGCCGAGCTCGGGGTGCTCGAGCGCGACGAAGCCCACGTCGTTGATCTCGTGGACGACGTCCTGGGACGGGTGGCCCGTGACGGCGGTCTTGAACTTGCGGGG
The DNA here is from genome assembly GCF_059651515.1 of Oerskovia sp. 140933. Classification (NCBI taxonomy): domain Bacteria; kingdom Bacillati; phylum Actinomycetota; class Actinomycetes; order Micrococcales; family Cellulomonadaceae; genus Oerskovia; species Oerskovia sp. 140933. The sequence continues at coordinate 14,433 of NZ_JAMXIO010000043.1, read as the reverse complement.
AAGGTTCGCGAGCTCGGGGACGCCGATGTACTTGTCGGTGATCTCCTTGATGACCCGGGCGGGGTCGATCAGCTCGTCGGCCGCGATCCCGGCCACGGGGCTGCCCAGGACGACGCGCGGCACGTCGCCGCACGCCTCGGTCGTCTGCAGGCCCACGGACTCGAGCCGGCGCCAGATCTCGGGGACGTCCTCGACCTCGACCCAGTGGAGCTGGATGTTCTGGCGGTCCGTGATGTCGGCGCTGTCGCGGCCGAAGTCGCGCGAGATGTCGGCGATGACGCGCAGCTGCTCGGTCGTGACCGCGCCGCCGTCGATGCGGACGCGGAGCATGAAGTACTTGTCCTCGAGCTCGTGCGGCTCGAGCTGTGCGGTACGCCCGCCGTCGATCCCGGGCTTGCGCTGCGTGTACAGGCCCCACCAGCGGAAGCGTCCGTGCAGGTCGTCGCCCGTGATGGAGTCGAACCCCTCGCGCGAGTAGACGTCCTCGATGCGCTGGCGCACCGAGAGGCCGCCGTCCTCCTGCTTCCACTTCTCGTTGCCGTTGAGCGGTTCCTTGCCGTCGACGGCCCACTGGCCGTTGGGCCGGGCCGCGCGTGCGGGGCGGGCCGGACGCGCGGGGGGCGCGGCGGCGTCGGGCGCCTGCGGTGCGGGCTCGCCGGCGGGTGTGCTGCTGCCGGCCTGCTGACCGGCGACCGGGGTCGCGTCAGTGGCGGTGTTCGGCGGCGTCATCGTGCTCCTCGTGGGGGGACGTGGGCACGCGGGCCGAAGGGCTCAGCAGGAACGAGGGGGCTGAGGGCCGACCACGCGCGCCCTTGGCTCAGGAAGGTGGCGAGCGGTCGGCGAGGACGGCTCGGGCTGAGTCAGGCGCGGGTCAACAACAACAGCAGGAGCTGTTGCGGGCGCAGGCCGTCGACCCGTGACGTGCCGTCACGAGGAGGAGGTGCGCTGCCGTGGTCATGGCGGGAACGCTACAGAGGCAGCGGGTGAATGAACACCCCCTGTCCGCATGGTGGATGGGTGTCTCAGGTTCTGGCCGTGAACCGCCGGGCGGGCAACACGCGGAGCTTTTCCGACAGTCGCGTCAGCAAACTAGGATGGTGCCATGGAAATCGTCTACAACGTGTTCGCGGTCCTGCACTTCGTCGGCTGGGCCATCGTCCTCGGCGGCTACTTCGTGTCGCTCAAGACCGCCGCGCTCAACAAGGGCGTCTTCCACGGTGCCGCGACGGCTGCCGTCGCGGGCATCCTCATGGTGGGCGTGGCCGAGATGAGCGGCATGTGGGACGACGGGGGTCCCAGCATGATGAAGATCGGCATCAAGCTGGTCATCGCCGTGATCATCGCGGTCCTCGCGTTCATCGGCGTGCGCCAGGGAGACAAGATCTCGCCCGCGCTCAAGCACTCGATCGGTGGCCTCACGCTGGTCAACATCATCGTGGCGGTCTTCGTCTGACCCAGCTCTGACGACGCCCGGCACCGGCCTGCCTGCCGGTCCCGGCGTCGATCGCCCCGGCCTCGGTCCGCGCGGACCGACGAGCTCCTCGTGCCCCAGAGGGTGCGGGGAGCTCTGTCGTCCGACGGGCCGCCGCTGCGTCCCGTGCACGCCCGCCGTCCTGCCCAGGGCGCGTCGTCGCCGACCCGACGGACGTGCGAAGGTGTCTCCCGTGAGCATCGCAGGAGAGATCGTCGTCGGCCTGGTGATCCTGGTGGGTCTGGCCGGGATCGTCGTGCAGGTACTGCCGGGCAACACCCTCGTCGGAGGGGCGATCCTGGTGTGGGCGATCATGACGGGCGGCACTGCGGCATGGGTCGTGCTCGCCGTGGCCCTCACGTTCGTCGTCGCGGCCGAGGGGGCTCAGCTCCTGCTCGCCGGCCGGCACATGCGCCGGGCCGACGTCCCGTGGTCGACGCTCGCCTGGGGTGGCCTCGCGGGCGTGGTCGGGTTCTTCGTCATCCCCGTGGTCGGGCTGTTCGTCGGGTTCGTCGCGGCGGTCTTCGTGGCTGAGCTGCTGCGCCGCCGGGACCGCCGTGCGGCCTGGCGGGCCACGGTCGCCGCGCTGCAGGCCACGGGCATCACGATCGTGGTCCAGCTCCTCGGCGGGCTGCTCGCGGCCGCGACGTGGGGCGTCGGGCTCGCGCTGACCTGAGCCGCAGGGGCCTCGCAGTGCCGAGCACGAGGTTGCGGTCGCGATGAGCGGCAGGACGACCGCAACCCCGTTCTCGGCAGCTCCTCAGCAGCTCCTCGGCAGGCTCGCGTCAGCCCCCAGAGGCTCAGGGCTCGAGCCGCGCCCGCAGCCGGTACTCCAGGCCCACGCGCACGGTCGGCCACTCGGCTGCCGTGACCGAGTAGACGACCGTGTCGCGCAGCGTGCCGTCGTACCCGATCTGGTGGCTGCGCAGGACCCCGTCGAGCTTGGCGCCCAGGCGCTCGATCGCCGAGCGTGACTCGCGGTTGTGGAAGTGCGTGCGGAACTCGACCGCGATCGCGTCGAGGTCGTCGAACGCGTGCGCGAGCAGCAGGAGCTTCGCGGCGGGGTTGGCCCCCGTGCCCTGCGCACCGGCCCGCTGCCACGTCGCGCCGATCTCGACCCGCCGGTTGAGCGGGTCGATCCCGAGGTAGGTCGTGACGCCCAGCACCTGGTCGTCGGCGTTGCGGACCACGACCCAGGGGTTGGCGGCACCGGCCGCGCGCGCGGCGATCTTGTCCTGGATGTACACCGCCATCTCCTCGGGGGTCGGGACCGAGGTGTACCAGCGGTTCCACAGCTCGCCGTCCCGCACGGCCTCGACCAGCGCGTCGTGGTGGTCCGGTCGGAGCGGGACGAGGCGGACGAGGGGACCGGTCAGGGTCACGGGGTCGGCGAAGGCGTTCACGCTCCGACACTATCCGGCGCAGGGCTGCCCCGTCCGGAGGTCCTGATGGTGGTCTGCCGGTGGCCGGGGACTGGTCGGCTGCTGAGGGCGGCGGAGGGCGGCTGGGGGCGGCACGGCCGCGGTTTCCCGGCGGCCGGCTCAGCCCTCCGAGATCTCCGTCACGTACAGCACGTTCCCGTCCAGGTCGCGCATCGAGAACATGGGTGGGACGCCGTCCCACCGCAGGAGCTCCTCGACGCGCACGCCCCGGGCGCCGAGGGTCGCGTGGTCGCCCGCGGCGTCCGACGTCGCGAGCCGGATGCCCGTGTCGATCCCGGCGTCCTGACCCTGCCCCTCCTGCACGAGGGCGACCGAGACCGTGGCCCCGGGCGGGGCGACCTCGATCCAGCGGAAGCCCTCCTGGAGGTCGCCGTCCATGCGGACCTCGAACCCGAGCGTGTCGCGGTAGAACGCCAGTGCGGCGTCCTGGTCGCGCACCGGTACCGCGACGGTGTGCAGTCCTGTGAAGTGCGTCGTGGTCATGACTTCTCCTTCTCGCGGGTGGATGCCCGGCAGGGGCTCGTCACTGTGACCGTGGCCGAGGGGAGAAGTGATCGGTGCGCCGCCGGCCCCGGGACCTCGCGGACGCGTGCCGATGCGGGGAGTGTGGGTGCGCACGCCTAGGCTGGTGGGGCTATGACATCGCTCTTCGAGAACCTGCCGCTGCCCGGATTCGACCTCGCGTCCCTCGGGGACTCGTCGCGCCTGCCGACCACCGCACCGCGGTGGGACGAGGCGCCCGACGGCGGCACGTCCGGCCGCGCGAAGGCCCGCACCGGGCGCGGCTCGTCCGAGCAGACAGGTGGCGACGGGAACGGTCGCCGCGACGGGCGGGACGAGGCGGGGCAGCACCCCGGCGGGTTCTCGCACATCGACCCGGACTCGCTGCTCGACGGCATGAACCCGCAGCAGCGCGAGGCCGTCGTGCACGCCGGCAGCCCGCTGCTGATCGTCGCGGGCGCGGGCTCGGGCAAGACGCGTGTCCTGACGCACCGCATCGCCTACCTCCTCGCGACGGGCAGGGCGCGGCCGGGCGAGATCCTCGCGATCACCTTCACCAACAAGGCGGCGGCGGAGATGCGTGAGCGCGTCGAGGCGCTCATCGGTCCCGCGGCCCGGTACATGTGGGTCTCGACGTTCCACTCGGCGTGCGTGCGGATCCTGCGCAAGGAGGCCGCGGCGCTCGGGCTCAAGTCGAGCTTCTCGATCTACGACGCCGCGGACTCCCAGCGGCTCATCACGCTGGTGAGCCGCGAGCTCAACCTCGACGTGAAGAAGTACCCCGCGCGGACGCTGTCCAACAAGATCTCGGACCTCAAGAACGAGCTGATCGACCCGGAGCGCTACGCGCGGGAGAGCGGCGCGTCGGCCGCCGACGGCTCGGCCAACGCGTTCGACCAGGTCCTCTCGGACGTCTACTCGCGCTACCAGGCCCGCCTCGCGCAGGCCCACGCGCTCGACTTCGACGACATCATCATGACCACGGTCAACCTCCTCCAGGCGTTCCCGGCCGTCGCGGAGCACTACCGCCGCCGGTTCCGGCACGTGCTGGTCGACGAGTACCAGGACACCAACCACGCGCAGTACGTCCTGGTCCGCGAGCTCGCGGGAGCGGGCGCCCCGGAGAGCGAGGACGGAACGTGGGCGCCCGGCACCGTCCCGCCCGGCGAGCTCACGGTCGTCGGTGACGCCGACCAGTCGATCTACGCCTTCCGTGGCGCGACCATCCGCAACATCCTCGAGTTCGAGGCCGACTACCCGAACGCACGGACCATCCTGCTCGAGCAGAACTACCGCTCGACGCAGAACATCCTCTCGGCCGCGAACGCCGTGATCTCACGGAACATCGACCGCAAGCCCAAGCGTCTGTGGACCGACGCGGGGGCGGGCGTCAAGATCATCGGCTACGTCGCGGACAACGAGCACGAGGAGGCGCGCTTCATCGCCGAGGAGATCGACCGCCTCGGTGACTCGGACGGCGTGCGCCCGGGCGACGTCGCGATCTTCTACCGGACCAACGCCCAGTCCCGCGCGCTCGAGGAGGTGCTCATCCGCGTCGGCCTGCCGTACAAGGTGGTCGGTGGCACGCGCTTCTACGAGCGCCGCGAGATCAAGGACGCGATCGCCTACCTGCGCGCCGTCGCGAACCCGGACGACGACGTGAACCTGCGGCGCATCCTCAACGTGCCCAAGCGCGGGCTCGGCGACCGTGCGGAGGCCCTGGTCGCGGCGTTCGCCGAGCGCGAGCGCATCTCGTTCGCCGCGTCGCTCGACCGCGCCGAGGAGATCCCGGGCATGACGACCCGGACCCTGAACCCGCTGCGCAGCTTCCGCGAGCTGTTCCACGGGCTGCTCGACCTGTACGCCACGGGCGCGACGCCCGCCGAGATCCTGGGCGCGGTCCTCGACCGCTCGGGCTACCTCGCCGAGCTGCGGGCCAGCGACGACCCGCAGGACGGCTCGCGCGTCGAGAACCTCGCCGAGCTGCACGCGGTCGCGAGCGAGTTCACCGAGCTCGAGCCCGAGGGCACGCTCACGGACTTCCTGGAGCGGGTCTCGCTCGTCGCGGACTCGGACCAGATCCCGTCGAGCGACGACGAGGGGCACGAGGGCAAGCCCGTCGTCGACCCGGGCGTCGTGACGCTGATGACGCTGCACACGGCCAAGGGGCTCGAGTTCCCCGTGGTGTTCCTCAGCGGCATGGAGGACGGCACGTTCCCGCACATGCGCTCGCTGCACGACGAGAGCGAGCTCGCCGAGGAGCGACGCCTCGCGTACGTCGGCATCACGCGCGCCCGGGAGCGGCTGTACATCTCGCGCTCCGCGGTGCGCTCGGCGTGGGGCATGGCCAACGAGTTCCCGCCCAGCCGGTTCCTCGACGAGATCCCCGAGGACCTGTGGGACTGGCGCCGCAAGGAGTCGTCCATGGCGACCCTGCGCGGGCCGGGCGGCTACACGGGCGGGTGGGGATCGTCGTCGGGCTCCTCGCGCGGCGGCTCGGGCGGCGGCTACGGCTCCGGGGCCTCGGGATCGCGCAACGGGCAGGTGCGCACGCGCTCGGTCACGCCCAACCCGGACGGCCCCAAGTTCGGCTCGGCGACGCCGCGCAAGGAGGGGGACATCCCCTCGCTCGCGATCGGCGACAAGGTCACGCACGACGCCTACGGGCTCGGCACGGTCGTCGCGGTCGAGGGCGCGGGCACCAACGCGGTCGCCAAGATCGACTTCGGGGCCGACGGCACCAAGCGGCTCCTGCTCCGGTTCTCGCCCGTGACCAAGCTGTAGGGCCCCGACGCCGGCCCGCGCGTCGGAGCCTCGGCCCGCCCGGGCGGGGGACCGGGAGGGCCCCGGCCGCTCCGCGGAGGCGTGCCGCGACCACCCCCGGGCAGCGCGCCCGGACCCTCGGGATGTGGCCAACGAGACAGCGCCGGGCGGGGCGCAGGGGTGCTGCCGGGTAGGTCCCGGCCAGCCACCGGGCTACCCTGTGACGGGATGTCTCGATGTCGAGACATCGGTAAGCCGGTCAGGCAGTCAGATGGAAGGACGACACAGGGTGGACCTGTTCGAATACCAGGCGCGCGACATCTTCGAGAAGCACGGGGTTCCCGTGCTGGGCGGCGTGGTCGCCACGACCCCCGAAGAGGCTCGCGAGGGCGCTGAGAAGCTCGGTGGCGGGACCGTGGTCGTCAAGGCCCAGGTCAAGGTCGGAGGGCGAGGCAAGGCAGGCGGCGTCAAGCTCGCCCACTCGCCCGAGGAGGCCGCCGAGAAGGCGTCCGAGATCCTCGGCATGGACATCAAGGGCCACACGGTCCACCGCGTCATGATCGCGGAGGGCGCGAAGATCGCCGAGGAGTTCTACTTCTCGGTGCTCCTCGACCGCTCCAACCGCACCTACCTCGCCATGGCGAGCGTCGAGGGCGGCATGGAGATCGAGGTCCTCGCGGTCGAGCGCCCCGAGGCGCTCGCCAAGGTCCCCGTGGACCCGACCGTCGGCATCGACCAGGCGAAGGCCGACGAGATCGTCGCCGCCGCCGGGTTCGCCGACGACATCAAGGTGCAGGTCGCCGACGTCATCCAGAAGCTGTGGACCGTCTACAAGGAGGAGGACGCGACCCTGGTCGAGGTCAACCCCCTGGTCCGCACCGAGGACGGCTCGATCGTCGCGCTCGACGGCAAGGTGACCATCGACGAGAACGCCGGGTTCCGCCACGCGGACCACGCCGAGCTCGAGGACAAGGACGCGGCCGACCCTCTCGAGGCCAAGGCCAAGGAGAACGACCTCAACTACGTCAAGCTCGACGGCCAGGTCGGCATCATCGGCAACGGCGCGGGCCTCGTCATGAGCACGCTCGACGTCGTCGCGTACGCCGGTGAGCAGCACGGCGGCGTCAAGCCCGCCAACTTCCTCGACATCGGCGGCGGCGCCTCGGCGGCCGTCATGGCCGCGGGCCTGGACGTCATCCTCAACGACGAGCAGGTCAAGAGCGTGTTCGTGAACGTCTTCGGCGGCATCACGGCGTGCGACGAGGTCGCCAACGGCATCGTCCAGGCGCTCGCGATCCTCGGCGACGAGGCGAACAAGCCGCTCGTCGTCCGTCTCGACGGCAACAACGTCGAAGAGGGCCGCGCGATCCTCGCCCAGGCGAACCACCCGCTCGTCACCCTGGCCGAGACGATGGACGGCGGCGCCAACAAGGCTGCCGAGCTGGCCAACGCCGCTTCCTGACCCGAGACCCGAGAGAGAAAACAGACAGACATGGCAATCTTCATCAACGAGGACTCCAAGGTCATCGTCCAGGGCATGACGGGTTCGGAGGGCCAGAAGCACACGACGCGCATGCTGGCCTCCGGCACCAACATCGTGGGCGGCGTGAACCCGCGCAAGGCCGGCACCTCGGTCTCCTTCCCGAAGGGTGAGGGCACGGTCGACGTCCCCGTCTTCGGGTCCGTCGCCGAGGCCATCGCCGCCACGGGCGCCGACGTCTCCGTGATCTTCGTGCCCCCGGCGTTCACGAAGTCCGCGGTCGTCGAGTCCATCGAGGCCGGCATGCCGCTGACCGTCATCATCACCGAGGGCGTCCCGGTCGCGGACTCCGCGGAGTTCTTCACCCTGGCCGAGGCCAAGGGCGTCCGCCTCATCGGCCCCAACTGCCCGGGCATCATCAGCCCCGGGAAGTCGAACGTCGGGATCATCCCGGCCGACATCACGGGCCCCGGCAAGATCGGGCTCGTCTCGAAGTCCGGCACGCTGACCTACCAGATGATGTACGAGCTGCGTGACTTCGGCTTCTCGACCGCGATCGGCATCGGCGGCGACCCGATCATCGGCACCACGCACATCGACGCCCTCGCGGCGTTCGAGGCGGACCCCGACACCGAGGCGATCGTCATGATCGGCGAGATCGGTGGCGACGCCGAGGAGCGTGCCGCGGCGTACATCCAGGCGCACGTGACCAAGCCGGTCGTCGGCTACGTCGCGGGCTTCACGGCTCCCGAGGGCAAGACCATGGGCCACGCCGGCGCCATCGTCTCCGGCTCGTCGGGCACCGCGCAGGCCAAGAAGGAGGCCCTCGAGGCCGCGGGCGTCAAGGTCGGCAAGACGCCGTCCGAGACCGCCGCTCTCATGCGCGAGATCCTGTCCTGATCACGCCCCGCTGAGCACCCGCTCAGCCGGCTCGACGGCGCCCGGTCCCTGCGGCCGGGCGCCGTCGGCGTACCCTGTCCTTCCCGGTGCGAGCCTGTCGCCGGGGTGCCGATCGCGGGCGCGCCGCCCGGCCTGCGGCACGAGGGCCGACCGATCGACGACGATGGAGACCATGACCACGCCCACGCAGTCCGCCGCCGGGCGACGGGCCCCCCGCACGGTCGAGGAGCCCACCCCGCGGCCCCGACGTTCCCTCGAAGCACCGCGCCGCTGGGTCTCGGGACTCGTCGCCGCGCTCCAGGCGCTCGCGCTCTCGCTGGCCGTGGTGATCCTGCCGGCGGTCACGGCGTTCCTCGCGTCCTCGACGGGGGCGGGGGAGGGGGACACCGGCGGCTGGGGGCAGTCCGTGTCGGTCGCCGCCGGGTTCTGGCTCCTGGCCCACGGTGTCCCGCTGGCCGCGGCCGGGACGTCGATCACCCTCGTGCCCCTCGGCCTCACGGCCCTGGTCGTCTTCACGTGCTTCGCGTCGGCGCGGCGCTCGGCGCACACCGCGACGTCGTCGTGGGTGGTCGGCGTCGCGGTGTACGCGCTCGCGACGCTGGTCATCGCGCTGCTCGCAGGGTCGGCGCCGGGGTGGGACGTCCTGTTCGCCCCCCTGGGCGGCGCGGTCGTGGCGGGAGTCGGCCTGGGGGCCGGGATCCTCGCACGCCCCGACGCCCCGCGCGTCGGTGAGCTGACGGCCCTGCTCGACCCCTGGGTCCCGCCCGTCGTCCGCCTCGGGGCCCGTGCCGGGCTGCTGGGGGTGGCGCTCCTGGTCGGGCTGTCGAGCGTCGTGGCCGGTGTCTGGGTCGTCGCGGGCCGTGCGACGTCGGGGGACATCATCGTCGGCCTCGCGCCGGGCGCGGTCGGCGGCCTCATCCTGGCGGTCTCCCAGCTCGCGGTCGTGCCGAACCTCGTGCTCTGGGTGAGCTCGTGGATCGCGGGACCGGGCTTCGTGGTGGGCGAGGGCAGCAGCTTCACGGCGAGCGCGTCCCTGCCCGGCGCGCTGCCCGCGATCCCTCTCCTCGGTGCGATGCCCGGCCCCGAGTGGACGACCGTCCTGGCATCGTTCGCGCCCGTGCTCGTCGTGGTCCTGGGGGTCGTCGCCGGGGCGTTCGTCTGGCGTCGTTGTGGCGGGCACGGCGCCCGGTGGGCCGACCTGGGGCTCGCGGTGCTGGGTGTCGCCCTGGCCGCCGGCCTGCTCGTGGTGCTGCTGCAGACCGTGGCGGGCGGCGCCGTCGGGCCGGGGCGCATGGCCCAGGTGGGGGCGCCGCCCCTGCTCGCCGGGGGCATCGTCGCCGCCGAGGTCGCGGGCGGTGCGGCGCTCGCCCTCGTGTGGGGCAAGGCGGCCGTCACCGAGCGCGTGCGGCACCGCCGCGACGAGACCGCGCACGACGGCGGCACGGACACCGTCGGCTGACCTCGCGCCGGCGACGGGCCAGGGGACAGGGGACAGGGGCGGGCGCCGGGCCTACCGGCCCAGGCGGTCCTGGGTCCACTGCTCGCGCGCCTGCTCGTACTGCACCGCGCACTCCTGCTGGGCCGCGACCGTGATCGCACCGTCGAGGCACTGCTGGTTGTCGAGCTCGACGTCCCACATCGCGAGGCTGCCGAGCATCGACAGCGACATGGTCGCGGTCAGGCCCAGTCCCACCGCGACGACCGGCAGCAGCGCACCGCCGAGGCGGGCACGCCACACCGCGCGCATCGCGCGGACCCCGAACACGATGGTCACGACCGCGAAGAAGAGGCTCGCGACCCGCCACGGGAAGGCCAGCGAGCTCGTGACGATCGTGACCAGCATGAGCAGCCCGAAGTGCAGGACCTGACGCGTGGTCGCCCGCAGCGTGTCGGGGTCGACCGGGGTCGGCGGCTCGCCGGGCGCCGGGGCGCCGGGGCCGGAGGGCCGGTGGTCGTCCCTGCCGTCCGCGGGCCGGGGTGCCGGGGGAGGCCCCTGGGCCGGGGGAGGGGTGGGCTTCCGCGCCTCGTCGGTCGGCTTCTCGGTGCCGGGACGTGGGGGCGCGTACGGGTTGCCCATGGGCAGCTCCTCGGTGGTTCGCGGGCGGCGACGCGGCGGGCCGGTGCGCTTCCTCCGTCCGGGGGCGGAAGGGGCTGACCGGTACCCGCCCGGCGCGGACTAGGGTGGTACCTGGCTCTTCTGCCCTCATTCTCCCCCACTGCCGACGCCTCCGAGGAGCACCGTGCGCACACCTTCCGGTCAGCCCATCGACACGACGAGCGCGACGCGGGTCGTCGTCCTCGTCTCGGGCGCGGGCAGCAACCTCGCGGCGCTGCTCGCGGCGCACGAGGACCCCGCCTACGGGGCGCGGGTCGTGGGTGTCGTCACGGACAAGCCGGGCGCAGGGGCGCTCGACCTGGCCCGGGAGGCCGGGGTCGCGTCGGTCGTCGTCGCGCCGGGCGACTTCGCGGACCGTGACGCGTGGAACGACGGCGTCGCGGAGGCCGTGGCGGTCTTCTCGCCGGACCTGGTGGTCCTCGCGGGGTTCATGCGCATCCTGAGCCCGGCGTTCGTGGACCGCTTCGCGGGCCGGACGATCAACACCCACCCGGCGCTCCTGCCGTCGTTCCCGGGGGCGCACGGTGTCCGCGACGCGCTCGCGTACGGCGTCAAGGTCACGGGCTGCACGGTCCACGTGGTCGACACCGGGGTGGACACGGGGCCGATCGTCGCGCAGGCGGCCGTGACCGTGGAGGACTCCGACGACGAGTCGACGCTGCACGAGCGCATCAAGGTCGTCGAGCGGGCGCTGCTGGTCGAGACGGTGGGGCGTGCGGCCCGCGAGGGGCTGCGGGTCGAGGGGCGCCGGGCGCTGCTGGGCTGAGGGGCTCGGGCCGTGTCGCGTGCCGCTGCCGGGATCCCTTGACCCCGACATAGTCAACGAGTACGTTGATAAACGTAACTGTTGATCACGACGAGCAGGCCGACATGACCCACCCGGACGACCCCCACGACGTGACGACCGACGACGACCTCGACCGCGCGTTCCTCGCGCTGGCCGACCCGGTCCGCCGGAGCATCGTCGCCACGCTGTCCAGGGGGCCGGCCACGGTCAACGAGCTCGCCGCACCCTTCCCCATCACCAAGCAGGCCGTGTCCCGGCACATCCAGGTCCTCGAGACCGCGGGCCTCGTCACCCGCACCCGGGACGGCCAACGACGACCCTGCCACCTCGATCCTGCCGCGCTCGAACGGCTCACGGCGTGGATCGACGAGTACCGGCTCGCCGCGGAGCGGCAGTACCGGCGGCTCGACGCCCTCCTCGGGCGGCTCCAGGCACCGTCGTCGGACCCATCGAAGGAGCAGTCATGAGCAGCACGCACCCCACGACCGTCACGGCCCCTCCGGGGACCCCCTTCATCGAGGTCGTGCGCGACGTCGACGCCCCGCGGCCCCTCGTGTTCCGGGCCTTCACCGACCCCACGCTCGTCACGCAGTGGCTCGGCCCGCGCCGCTACGAGATGGTCCTCGACCACTGGGACGCCCGCACGGGCGGCTCGTGGGCCTACGCCCACCGCGCGGGCGACGAGGAGTACGGGTTCTTCGGCGCGTTCCACTCGGTCGTGCCGGACACCCGGGCCGTGCAGACCTTCGAGTTCGCGGGTGCCCCCGGGCACGTGAGCCTCGACGAGGTCACGTTCGAGGACCTGCCGGGCGGCGGGACCCGCATCACCACGCGCTCGGTCCACCAGTCGGTCGAGTCCCGTGACGCCATGGTCGGCTCGGGCATGGCCGACGGCATGCGCGAGGGCTACGAACGCCTCGACGAGCTGCTGGCGTCGGGCGCCGTGGTCTGACGCGAGTCCTGCCGCCGAGGTGCGGGGCGTCTCTCGGTGCGCCCCGCACCTCGAGGACCGCTCCGGCCCGACGGCGCCACGCACCCTCCGGCGCGCACGGCCCCCGGGCGCGGGCCCCGGGTGCGCGCCGGCGTCGGACCGCACACCGACGGACCGTCCCCGACGGGGAGCGGTAGGATCGGAGGCGGCCGCGACTGGCGAGGGTGGGAACGACCACCGGGGAGCGTCCGAGAGACCTGTTGGTGCGTCGTCCGCCTGGGCGCCTGGGTGACCGGTATTCCCGCGACCCGCTGACGACCCACAGGAGCACTCCGATGTCCGTTCGTCCCCACGCCACCCCCGCCCCCGGCACGGTCCAGATCGCCGACGACGCCCAGCGTCCCGTGCGCCGCGCCCTGCTGAGCGTCTACGACAAGACCGGCCTGGTCGAGCTCGCCACGGCACTGCACGCCGCAGGCGTCGAGCTCGTCTCGACCGGCTCGACCGCGTCCACGGTCGCGGCGGCCGGCATCCCCGTGACCAAGGTCGAGGAGCTCACGGGCTTCCCCGAGTGCCTCGAGGGGCGCGTCAAGACGCTGCACCCGCGCGTGCACGCGGGGATCCTCGCCGACACCCGCAAGCAGGACCACCTCGAGCAGCTCGCGCAGCTCGAGATCGCACCGTTCGAGCTCGTGGTCGTCAACCTGTACCCGTTCGCGGACACGGTCGCGTCGGGCGCCGGCCCGGACGCCGTGATCGAGCAGATCGACATCGGCGGGCCCTCGATGGTCCGCGCCGCGGCGAAGAACCACCCGAGCGTGGCCGTCGTCGTCGACCCGGCCGCGTACGGCGACGTGATCGCCGCGGTCCGGGCGGGCGGCTTCACGTACGCGCAGCGCAAGGCTCTCGCGGCGCAGGCGTTCGTGCACACCGCGACCTACGACGTCGCGGTGGCGTCGTGGATGAGCAGCGTCGTCGCGCCCACGGACGCCGCTGAGATCGACGGCGAGACGGTGAGCACCGGCTTCCCGGCCTGGGTCGGCGCCACCTGGGACCGCTCCGACGTGCTGCGCTACGGCGAGAACCCGCACCAGCGCGCGGCGCTCTACACCAACGGCCACGGCTCGACGGGCCTCGCGCAGGCGACCCAGCTCCACGGCAAGGCCATGAGCTACAACAACTACGTCGACGCCGACGCCGCATGGCGCGCCGCGCACGACCACGGCGACGTCCCGACGGTCGCGATCATCAAGCACGCCAACCCGTGCGGCGTCGCGGTCGGCACCGACGTGGCGGACGCCCACGCCAAGGCCCACGCGACCGACCCGGTCTCGGCGTACGGCGGGGTCATCGCGACCAACGCCGTGGTGAGCGCGGCTGCGGCGGAGCAGATCGCGGGCGTCTTCACCGAGGTCGTCGTGGCCCCGGGGTACGAGCCCGAGGCGCTCGAGATCCTCTCGCGCAAGAAGAACGTCCGTCTGCTCCAGGTCGACGGCGCCCCGAGCGCGGGCGTCGAGATCCGTCCCGTCTCGGGTGGTCTGCTCATGCAGCAGGTCGACCGCATCGACGCCGCGACGGAGAACGGTGGCGACAGCCCCGAGTCGTGGACCCTCGCGACGGGCGAGGCTGCGGACGCCGAGACGCTCGCAGACCTCGAGTTCGCGTGGCGTGCCGTGCGTGCCGCGAAGTCGAACGCGATCCTGCTCGCCAAGGGCGGGGCAGCGGTCGGCATCGGCATGGGCCAGGTCAACCGCGTCGACTCGTGCCGCCTGTCGGTCGAGCGTGCCAACACCCTGGGTGCCGAGGGCGAGGAGCGTGCGCGCGGCTCGGTGGCCGCGTCCGACGCGTTCTTCCCGTTCGCGGACGGCCTGCAGGTCCTGCTCGACGCGGGCGTCAAGGCCGTGGTCCAGCCCGGTGGCTCGGTCCGTGACGACGAGGTCGTCGCCGCCGCGCGGGCTGCCGGCGTCACGCTCTACCTGACGGGCACGCGCCACTTCGCGCACTGACCCGGACGCTGCCGAGCAGGCGGGGGGGGGGGGGGG
>NZ_JAMXIO010000042.1:0-29099 GCF_059651515.1 Oerskovia sp. 140933 | reverse complement strand
TACCTGGCTCAACCACTACAACCTGGAACGACCCCACCTCGGCATCGGCGGCCTACGACCCATCGACCGAATCAACAACGCAACGGGTCAGTACAGCTAGGCTCAGGCCCGCGAACTGGCGCGCAGGAGGGGGGTTTGATGGCAACGCTCAAGGAGCAGGTTGACGCGGCCGTAGCAGAGGTCTCCAAGACCTGGGCGAAGACCGCGTGGTCATCGTCGTCCACAACGGTGCCTGATCCCGACAACATGGGGTATAGCGACGCAAAGCTCGTCCAAGCCACCTACCTGTACTCGGACCTCATCGACTCCTCCGGGCTCGTGAAGGCTGCTGGCAGCCACGAGGAGGTCGCATCGGTGATGTCGGCCTTCCTCAAGGTTGCAGTGCGCATCATCCGCGCGGAGGACGGCCACATCCGCAGCTTCGACGGTGACCGCGTCATGGGTGTGTTCACGGGCACCAACCGGCAGACCCGCGCGGTGCGAGCCGCGATGAAGATCGACTACGCGGTGGGTGACCTGCTCGACCCGAAGATCCAGAGGTCGTTCGCGTCGCTTCGGGGCGCAGGCTGGCACATCCGAGCGATGACAGGCATCGCCACGAGCGAGGCGCTGCTGGTGCGAGCGGGAATCCGCAACAATAGCGACCTGCTCTCGGTGGGCGCCGGCCCGAACCTGGCCGCCAAGTTGAGCGACCTCCGTGACACCTACTCCGGGCACAACATCGCGATCGGCGCGGGGACCTACGGCGAGCTGGACGCGGTCGCGCTCTACTCCAATCAGGGTCAGAACATGTGGACCGGACCGTTCAGGCTCAACATGGGCGGCGGAGCTTACGACTACTACACGTCTGGCTACCAATGGACGGCGCTCTGATGTTCGGACGCAAGGAGAGCTCGCAGCCGCCGGCGAGCAACGAGGACCTCTGGCGCATCCACGACGCTCAGATGGACTGGACCGGGAAAGTCGACGCCAAGGCCGCGTTCGCACTCACGTTCCAGGCCGCGTTGCTGGCCGGCGCGGTCACGTTGCTCGATGAGATGGACACCTGGCCGGAGTACATGTTCATCGGCCTGAGCGTGATCCTCGTGGCGACCGGAGCCGTCTTCGCAGCCCTCGTCGTCGCGCCCCGTCTGCGATCCAAGAACCTCCAGCGCGAGGCAACGAGCAACTACATCTACTTCGGGCACGCCCGCTCCTGGACACCGCAGCGCCTTGTGGCCGACCTCCGCAAGGGAGACCTCGCGGAGCAGCTCGCTTGTCAGGTGATCGTGATGGCGGAGATCGCGTGGACCAAGCACCGTCGCGTGGCGCTGTCGATCTGGTTCGGTGTGGCGGGGGGAGCCTTCCTGCTCGCGGCTGGTGCGATGTCGCGCCTGGCGTGAAAGGTCCACACCGGCCACCGGAGCTGACTCTGTGGCTAGAACAGAACCCCGTAGTCATTTGGCTACGGGGTTCTGTGTCGGGAGGCTCAGCCGAGCTGGATTCCGTCGTCGCCCTTGGGTCGAGCGGGGGTTGGGGCATCCGCGGTGTCCAGCGTGACGTTGCGCAGTTCGGGGAACCGGGCGTACCGCTTGGCGAGGACGTCGTCGCGGCCCCCTCGCGAGTCTCGGGCAGGGCCCGTCACCGGGGCCTGTGCGGTGTAGACCTCGCTGTCGAGGGGGTGACAGGTCGTCGATGGGCGTGCGCAGCGCCTGCGCGATGACCGATCTAGAAGGTCGGCTGCGTAGACCACGAAGGCTCCGTCGTCGACCGCCGGGTCGAGCAACCGGGTCCGAAGCAGCCAGCCAAAGGTCTCTCTTCGGCTGCCGTGGGGATGTATCGCGCCTGATGGAACGCAGATTTCCCCTTGCTGATCTCGACCGTGCGCACCTTGACGGCCCAGTCGTAGATGTCCTGGAACAGACGGCGGTGCGTCTCCTTCAGGCGCTCGAAGTCGAACGGACCGGTGATCGGGTTGCGGTCCAGCTCCACGCGGCGGTCGAACGTCAGGAGGTACTTGACGGCGCTGAACTCGCTCTGCGTGGTCTTGCCGAGGAGGTTCCGCAGGACCGTCGAGCCTGGGTAGACGTAGGGGTTGATGAACGCCGCTCCGTCGGAGCGACCCGTCACAGCGCCTTGTGTTTCGCGATGAGTTCCTCGATCGTGACGGAACCAGCGACGTAGGCGCGGATGTCTTTGAGCCCGTCCTCGGTGGGCTCCATGCCTTCCATGGCCCACGAAGCCATCGTGTCGATGGCCAGGTCTCGACGGTGCTCACGGGCTAGGCCTTGGTCCAGGTCATGCTGGGGCGCAGCGGTCATGCTTTGGACCCCTCATGTCTGCTGGTCTTCCTAAGGAAATCATATCGGGGGAGGCCTCAGGGGGGAGCAGGAAGGCGGCCCGGCTCAGGGTGCGGGAAGGGGCGCTGGCCGTGCCGCGCTCGTTCGCGCGCAGCATTTCCGGTTCGCCTGCTCCAGGTCCTCTATTCCCCGGGCCTCGCTCGTGCTCACACCGGGGAGTAGCGCAGGGCTCGAACGAGCCACCATCGGCTGCCTGTGGTTCTTGAGGGTCTGGTTGGGGTGCCCGGTTGTGACGCGTTCAAGGAGTACGAGTCCGGGTTCCTTGCTGCCTTTGGTGGGCGGGAGGATGGCGTACCAGATGCGTCCGCCGCCGGTGGGCTTGTATTGCCACCGGTCGAAGTTGGCGCCGTCGAGGCGGACGGACGACGGCGAGGTCACCCCGGAGGCGGTAGCAGCCCCCGCCTTCCTCGTGCGGGATCTTGGTCAAGAAGTCCCAGGCGTCGACGGTTGCGTTGCGCGCAGGTCGCGCCACCCCTTCTCGGCCTCGCGGGTAGCGAACCGCAGGCGGTACTCGGTGATCTTGAGGGGTCGCTCGATGTCGTGAGCGGCGTCCTTGGCCACGTTCACGGCTCCTGGACGTCGGCTGCTTCGTCGAGCCAGGTCAGATCCTCACCGGCCCCTCGGGGCAGGCCTGCGGCATAGGCTTCGGCCGTCTCGCGCCAGCGCCCGAACTCCAGCAGCAGCGACTCATAGTGACCAAGCTCGGTTGAGCTCCACAGGTGCTTGTCCATGGCGGCGGCGAACGCGTTGAGCTCGGCGGCCGAAAGTAGCGAGGCCCAGGCGCACACGCTGCTCACTGCAACACGCATGTCGCCCCCGGCGGCCAAGACCGCGCGCATGAGCCGACTCGACAAGCCGATGCCCTCCTGCTGGTGTTCCAGGTCGTCGGCGCGCAGAACCACCAGGTCTGCCGCGTCGCGGCGCGTGATCCGCACGGCCCCTTCGTCGGTTTTCGCGATCACCGCTTTCGGGGTACGCAGGAACTCGGTCAGGGTCGCGGTAGTCATGTCACCAGCATACATCTGATAAATATCAGATGTATGCTCTCGCCCTGGCCTGCCGAGCGCCACGGGACGTCTCCGGAGCCAGGGCAGAGAGGGAGCCGCAGACGCCCCTATCTCGGGCGGAGGGTGCCGGTACACTCCTCGCATGAGCGCCGAAAAGCCTGCAATTCCGCCGATTCCTACCAAGCGTCCGGCGGCTCCGAAGCCTCCGCCGTCGTCGACGGGGCTGATCAAGTGGGGCGTCGTCGCCCTCGTCGTGGGGCAGATCCTCTACAACGCCGGGCGCCAGGCCCAGCTCGACGCCGCGTTGAGCCCGTACGCGAGCGACAGCGGCTCGGGTCCGCTGCTCTTCATCGGTGGCATCGTCACGCTCGCAGGGCTCGTCCTGGCGGTCCGGGGAGTCCTGCGCGTCGCCTCCCGGATCGACTTCCTGTACCACCGCAACGGCGGACAATAGTGACATAACGACCGTTATCGGTGTTGAATGAGTGTGGGGCGCATCAGTTACCGCGACGGTGTCGCGCCGGCCTCGGTGACGAATCGTGCGACCGTCGGCGAATCCTCCACGCCGCCCCACCAGCCCCCGTAGTTGTGCGACTCGCCGACCGCCAGATCGAGCACAAATCTGATCGCAGCTGCAATCTCGGCGTCTGGGAGCGACCCGAACACGTCGCGGCGCGCATCGGTGTTGTTCACGATCTCATCCAGCACGGGCTGCGCTCGGTACTGATGGAACGCGGCACAACTGGGGTAGAACTTTGTGCCGTCGTTCCCGCGGCCCAGCGCACGAGCCAGAACGCACCACAGCACGTCGAACTGGCACAACGAGTTCAGGATCCAGTCGTTGTAAGCCAGGTCTTCCCAGACAGTCACGGTGGCCTGTGGCCCGCGATCGGGTCGCAGAAGCCGGGTGGCCGCGACGAGCCGACGCACCAGTGAGAGAACCTGTCCGCCACGTTCGGCGCCGTCATCGTCGAGCAGGAGGTTGGCGCGGGACGCCTGCACGAGGGCGTGCCGCAACCAGGTCCCGTAGGTGTAGTGCTGGCCGACAGGGACCGAATGATCGACCAACGTGCTCAGCATCGACCATCGCCGCATGCGCACTACGGCGGCGCCAACCGCGAACACGCGGAGGATGACATCAAGCTCGTGTGCGGCACGTTCCGCGCCTTGCCCGCTCAGCCGGGTTCCGTCGGCGGGAACAGGTACCGCCCGGTAGATGCTCCACAGCGCCTCGACCGCGGCGGCGAACTCTTTCGGCCGGTCGAACAGCGCCGCCTGGCACGCGACGGCTGCGATCAGGTCGAGTGCCCGGTCCTTGCTCATGGCGATCTCAGATTCACCTGCGACCACGTGCATCGCGGTGTTCAGGAACCGGTTGAGCGCCACGGGAGTGGCTGCCTCGAAAGCGGCCGGGATCGCCTCGGTGAGTGTTTCGTCGTCCATCCCGACGTCGAGCAGTACCGTTGCGCCGGACTGGTCACGTGGGTCGAGCTGAGCGGCCAGCCGGGCGAGCATCTGGTCGATGTCGGTGCGCGCCTCGTCACGGACCCGCTTTCGATACCGGCTCAGGAGTCCATCCCAGTGCGCGTACCGCAGACGGACGTTGGACGTGCCTTCCCGGATCAGCACCTCCCCCTCGCTGAACACCGTCTTCATGGCACCTTTGCCGTCGTCGTACTGGCCGATGACCTTGATCGGCACCGGCAGGCCGGACTCGTTGGGACGCACGTGGATCAACACGACGTCACGCCCATCCACAACGTGGGCCTGGGTGACTACGTGCACGGGGGCGTCGACGTACTTGGCGATACGTGCCCGCAGCAGCGCGGAGTCGAACTGGCTGACCTCGATACGCTGCTCCTCATGCGCTGGCTTCCCCCGGTTGTCGACGCCGACGATGAGGTACCCGCCGCTCGGCAGGTTGCCCATCGAGATCGCGTCCTTCACGAACTCTAGAACCGACCGGGACGAACCACGCGACAGGTCGACGGTCGCCTTGAAGTCCAGTTCAGTGTCCTCGGCACCGGTCGCAAGTAGTTCAAGAAGTTTCTCTTCATCGGTCCGCCCGTCCACAACGATCACGATCCCAAGTCTTGGAGCCACCTCCCCTTAGACTGCGTAGGCGCGCCGCGATTAGACCGCCTGAGTCCCCACCCGCCTGTGATGATGACCTGGTGAGCGCGAATGAGGTCGAGCCGGACGGGTATGGCGAGCTGCTGTCGCGGCTCAAGGAGCGGGTGCGTGCGAGCCGTGTCCGCGCAGCCCGGGCGGTGAACACCGAGCTGCTGAGCCTGTACTGGTCGATCGGGCGGGACATCCTCGATCGTCAGGAGGCTGCGGGCTGGGGCACGAAGGTCGTCGACCGGCTCGCGGCGGACCTGCGGGCGGAGTTTCCCGATCAGCGGGGCTGGTCCCGGCGCAACCTGCTCTACATGCGCTCGGTCGCTCAGGTCTGGCCTGACGGAGAGGCATTCGTGCAACAGGCTGTTGCACAACTGCCCTGGGGCCATGTGACCGTCCTGCTTACCCGGCTCGACGACACCGCCGAGCGGGACTGGTACGCAAGCCAGGCGGCTGAGCACGGCTGGTCTCGCGCGGTGCTGGAGAACCAGATCGCTTCGAAGGTCCACCAGCGCATCGGCGCGGCCCCCTCGAACTTCGTCGAGCATCTCGTGCCGATCGACTCCGAGCTCGCGCAGCAGCTGGTGCGTGACCCCTACGTCTTCGACCACCTGGGCCTGACTGGTCGCATCCACGAACGCGAGTTCGAGCAGGGCCTCATGGACAGGCTCCAGGAGACGCTGCTGGAGTTCGGGCACGGCATGGCGTTCGTCGGCCGCCAGGTCCGGTTCACCGTCAACGGCGACGAGCTCATCGTCGACCTGCTGCTGTTCCACGTCGAGCAGCTGCGCTATGTCGTCGTCGAGCTCAAGATCGGCCAGTTCGAGCCCGGGCACGTCGGCCAGCTCGGCACCTACGTCGCGCTCGTCGACGACCGCCTGCGCAAGGCTGACCGACACTCCCCCACCGTCGGGATCCTGCTGGTAGCCGGCCGCAACGAGGCCATCGTCCGCTACGCCCTCGCCGGCGCCAGCGCACCCATGGCCGTCGCGAACTACACCTACGACAGCCTGCCCCCCGACGAGCAAGCCGCACTCCCCCGCGCAGACCATCTCCAGGCGATCTTCGACCTCGACACCGCGGTGCCCCAGGACGGCTGAGCGCCCGCCGAGCGTCCCGAACTGCGACATCTGCGTGGGGCCCGGGCTAGACCCACCTATCCTGAGCACGACCCCTGACTCGCTACTTGCTGGTGCGAGATCAGGGGTCTCGTCGTTGCCCCGGGACTAGTGCCGGGCCCCAGAGGTCTCGTCGTGAGCGACGAGCAGGTTGGTGCGCCAGCCCCATCGCAGAAGGGCAGCCTGCCGGGTCATGCCCGTGAGCGAACCGATCGCCGCCCATGCCACCCCAGCCTGTCGGGCGTTGAGCACGGACTCATCGAGACGCTCGGCCGCGGCCGCCATGTCGCTCATCGCGGTCCCGAGGTCAGCCACGGCCGCAGCGGGTGCGACGTGTACCTGCCACTCGCCGTGCGCCGCTTCCACGACCCAGGAGGGGGCCTCCGGATAGATCGTGAGCACGGACGCGAGTCGGCGGGCGGGATCTTCACCTTCTGTTGCCGCTGTTCGGGTGTAGGGGGCGCCTCGCCATCCGCACGAGCACCACGCCCGCCACCCGATCACTTCGGCGTTGGTGCGTACGTCAGCCCCGGGATTCGCGAGACTGCCGTCGGCGTACTCGCGTACTACCGCTCCGCGGGAGTGATAGGTGTCGGTCAGCGCGCCGTCAGCGAACAGCCCCAGAGCCGCGCCCTGGTGCACGCCGCCGTCCGTTTGCCACGTCATGATGCCTCCTTTTGATCGAGGAGCACGGTTGCTCGCCGGGAAAGTAGCAGCGGCATTCGCAGACCCGAGGCGGCGCTGTCTCACGCAGGCGCTACCGTCTGTACATGACCTTTCGCAGGCGCCGTAGGGCACACCACGGCGACGACGAGCCCCCCATCGAAGACATGGACGCGTTCGTCTCCGAGCGTGCCGAGGCTGCGGAGCACGAGCGGAATCGCTGGTTCCGCCGCGAGCTGTACGTCGTGACCCTCGCCGGGGTCAGCATCATCGCCAGCACGGGCCTGGGGCTGGCTGGACTGCTCGACGAGGGGGCTCTCTTTTCGGGCCCCGCCGAGCCCATGGCACCCGAAGCGGTCCTCGCCCTGGGAAGCCTGACGATCGGGCTCACGGTCGCGTTCGTCTCCCGACTCATCATCTTCGGCGCGCGCACCAGCGCCCGGCGAGCTCGTCGCGAGCGCGCATCGGAGGCCGCACTGGACTCCTGGACCCGTACCACGATGCAGCGCCGGCGCGGGGCGTCGAGCGATGGCTGAGCCCGTCGATTGGTCGTCGGGCGCGGACGTTGAGGTTGCAAAGGTGCTCGACGAGGACGCGCAGGAGTTGTTCGCCACGGCGGAGCGGGTCGCGATTCGGTCGGGTGCGGACACCGTCGGAACCGGGCACGTTCGACACGCGGCCCAGCAGCTGCGGATCGGGAAGGGTGTCCCCCGCATCGCTGAGGTCCTCAGCGATGGAGGATGGGGTCTTCTCGGCCTGAGCGGTGGAGGGCTGCTCTCGTTCTGGCTCACCGAGACTCCCGCCAACATCTGGACCTGGGTCTGCGGGTTCGTTGGGGCCGCGAGCCTCTTGGCGATCGGCGTCGGCTACACGATGAAGGCGTCAGCCCGCTGAGGACCGCTCGCCGTCAACGGGCGCTGCTGGTCAGCGCCGTTCGACGGCATCTGCCCACAGCCAGGCCCAGCCCTCGCGCCCGTGCGGGGCGAGGAACCGCACCCTGACCTGGCGACCGGCCCAGGCGATCGCTTCACCGTCGAGCCGGTGCTCCCCGCTCTGACGCTGGGTGACCCAGGCCCGCACCGGGATGGCTTCATCGGGTCGCACGATCGCGACACCGGACCGTGCGATCTACGGCGCCTCCTCGGCGCCGTCGCGCAGCGGCACGGACTCGAAACCTGCTGGCCATCCGCCAGCCGGCGACCGTCGACGGGAACCCCATCACTCCATCCTGGTCGAGCACTTGTTCGAGGACCCCAGGCCGACCTCGGACCGGAGATCGTGTTGGGCGGCGGTGCGATCGTCAGCGAGGGATCTCGTAACTGGCTTGGATGTAGGCGTACAGGGCCTCGCGCACGATCTCGCTGGGCTTGACGCCTCGGGTGCGGGCCAAGGACTTGAGGCGGGCGTCCAGGGACTCGGGGATCGCGACGTCGACCGGGGCGACCGTGCGCCTTTGGGTGCAGTGGGGTCCAGGGGCGGTCAACCCGCCGCGCGGTCAACCTGGTCGACGTCGGCGCCAGCGGCGGCGAGCAACGCGCGTCCAGCGGCGGCGGCGTGTGCCCCACGCAAGGTCTGACCCTTGAACTGGGCTGGGTCGAACTCGCCCTCCTCGGCCCAAGCGGACAGAGCCTCAAACTCGGCCGGCGAGGTGCGTGCCTTCTGTGTGCTCATGACTGGTTCCCTCCCCCTTGCGTCAGCTCGCTGTGAGGTACGACTGGACGGTGTCGCGCACGAGGGAGGAGAGGTCTCGCCCTTCGCCCCGGCCCGCAGTGCGTCGTCGACTTCGACCTGGTCGCTCATGCTCCTACCGCCCGCTGACGGTCCTCACGACGACGCAGGACCGAGGCCACGCCGAGGAGCGCGACCGAGGTCAGCAGCAGGGCGAGCGTGACGACGCTGACCGGCATCCACCACGCGGACTGCATGCCGAGCAGGTGCGCCGCGAGGGCCCCGAGCGACGTGAGGAAGGTGGCGCCGATCCCGTAGACCGACACCCAGGTGCTACGGAGCATCGTCGGCCTCCTTGACGAGGAAGTACTGCGTCAGCTTGTCGCCTTCGTCGCCGGCGATTGGGCGAGGCGCTATCGCTGGCGAGACCTGCCAGCCGTTCGCGCCGAACGCGCTCAGGACGTCGACGAGCGGCCGGAAGTCGAGAGCCGACGGCGGGATGTTGTTCACCGCTTCGTCGATGCCGTGATGGCTCCTCACGGTGGCGATTCCCTGGTGCTCGTGCAGGACGACGTGGCCGTACTGGTATGTGGTCATGGCCGGACGCATCCCACGTCGTACGACGGCAAGGACATGGATGACACCGTGCCCGTCGATCAGGCACGATGCAGACTCATCAACCACAGGAGGACTGCCTCGTGACCTACAGCCTGACCCTGACCAACGGCTCGACGTCCCAGGTCGACGCGAGCAGCTACCTGATCGACGGGCAGAACAACCTGCACTTCCAGAAGGACGGTGCGGTCGTGACCATCGTCGCCAGCGGTTCGTGGCAGCGTCTCGACCAGGTGCTGGCGCCGGTCACCCCCGGGACGCCGGGCGAGACCGTCGTCGTGCCGGACTGGATCGGCCAGTTCCACGAGGTCGATGAGGGGCCTGAGGGTGCCCCGTACCGCGGCAAGCTCCGCTTCGTGAACGACACGCGGGCGCCGAAGCAGGGCGAGACCGAGTGGGACATCGTCGAGATGATCCCCCCGCCGGGCACCGTGGTCCCGGTCGGCAACACGGTCACGAAGGTGATCGCCGACCCGAACCTTGTCCCCGCGACCGTCTGAGGGTCGTTGACGTCGAAGCCCCGTCCACGCTGGTGGGCGGGGCTTCCTCGCGCTGCTCCGCAGCGTGCTGCTCAACGCCCGGTAGGGCGAGCGCCCCGCCCTGACCAGCGTCAGAGGCATCTGTGATCGAGATTGGGCGAATATCCGTTCAATCTTGGTAGCAAAAAGTTGAAAATCCCCGCCCCAGGTCACATAGTGGAGGCATGTCCTCCCGCACAGTCACCACGCACGCCGAAGCGATCCGCCTGG
The DNA here is from genome assembly GCF_059651515.1 of Oerskovia sp. 140933. Lineage (NCBI taxonomy): Bacteria > Bacillati > Actinomycetota > Actinomycetes > Micrococcales > Cellulomonadaceae > Oerskovia > Oerskovia sp. 140933. Next base: position 18,819 of record NZ_JAMXIO010000042.1, on the reverse strand, counting down.
ACCTGCCCGACCTCGTGCAGGTGCTCATCGACAACCTCGGCTCCTCGGTCGTCGCATCCCTGTCCGGCGCGGGCTCGCGATCGCTCCCGAAGAAGTGGGTCGAGGGCACCAAGCCCAGCAGGGACAAGATCGACCGCCTGCTCCTCGGCTACCGCGTCTGGAAGACGCTCAACGACGCCGAGGGCAAGAACATCGCCAGCGCGTGGATGCTCGGAGCAAACCCTCGCCTGGGAGAGGTCACTCCGGTCACCTGCATCCGCGAGCTGCGCGCCGTCGAGGTGCTCGGCGCCGCCGAGGCGTTCGTGAACGACGTCGCCGCGTGACCGCAGGGCCGGGGCGCGCACCTGCACTACGACGGGTGTGCACCTCGTGCCTGCAGGCGGAGCGCTCGTGTACCGCGTGGCCCAGGACAAGTACACGCTCCGCTCGGGGCAGCTCTCCGCCCCCGTGAACAAGGTCGTCGGCCTGCTGCCCGAGGGCGAGGACGTGACGGAGAGCCGCGGCCGATTCGACACGGTCGGGCGCACCGTCTACTTCGGCGACACCAAGGAGGTCTGCTTCCCGGAGACGCTGCAAGGCTCCGCCTGAACCGCCAGGCGCTCGTCGCTGACGCGCAGGGGGCCGGGCAGGACGTCGACGAGTTCATCCGCGACGTCACGAGCGACGCACGGGCAGGCGACAGGGACACACCGTGGGCCGTCGGCGGCGACTGGCAACGCAGCCGGTCCGTGCTGTCCATTCGTCTCCCCTCGAAGGTTGGTGGGTGCAGATCGAACACCCCGCGACGCTCAACGCTCTCCACGACGCCCTCGCCTCCGAGCTCTCGGCCGCCGGGGTGCCCCTGCTCACTATGAGCGTCGCGCCCGGCGAGAACCGGGCCGCGACGACCCTCCTCGCCCAGCACGTGCGAGGCCTTGTCCTCGACGACGGCTCCCTGCCGCTCGGGATCTTCTTCCCGTCCAAGACCGCGTACGGCCGTTGCCTCGTCTGGTGGAACCGCCGCGAGGACGACGGGCTGATGCCGAGCGACACCGACCCCCGGATGGAGTGCGACGACAACGTCGACACCGCCGCATTCCGGAAGGTCTGCGCCGACTGGGGCCTGCCGATCCTCGAAGGCCGCCGGACCTACTGAGCGCCCGAACCTGTGGATCTCCCGCCGAGATCCACAGGTTCAGGCAGCCGTGCGGCGTCACATCGCTGGGGTTTCGCTACCGCGTCAGCGCACGGCTCACACCTAGGGCTACGCCCGCGTCTCGACGACCGCGTAGAACCTCGACGCCCAGATCGACGCCTTCACCAGGCCCGGCGGCGTCGATGAGCGCGACGTCGCCGTGGAGAAGGCATCGGGCACCCGCGAGGACTGCCCCGAGCTCGCACGGCTGCTCGCCGGCTTGCGCGAGGGAGACACCCTCGTAGTGACCAGGCTCGACCGCCTTGGCCGCTCGGCCGCGCACGTCGCACGCTTGGTGCGCGACCTCGACGAGCGCGCTGTCACCTTGCGATCGCTCTCCGAAACGCTGGATACCTCCAGCGCGGCTGGCCGCCTCATGGTCAACGTCCTGGCGGCTGTCGCGCGCTGCCGTCGACCGCGCTATCGGGGTCTCCCGAGACACCCTGTACCGGTCCCTTGCCGTCGTCGAATCCCTGTCGGACGTCTCGTCTACGATCCGTTCATGACAGCGGCCGAGATAGTCATGATTGGTCTGACTGCGGTCTCGGCCGTTGGTGCGGTATATGCAGGTGTGGTGTCCCACAAGGCCGAGTCGAACGCCTCGCACGCGAACCGGGCGGCGCGCGCAGCGAACGATCTGTCGTCCGAGAGCAACACGATCGCTCGAAGTGCGCGCGACGATGCGCGTAACGCCGTGCTCGACGTCGCCTGGGACGAACTCATCGTCGCGATCGCGCCGCTCCTTACGGTCATGCCCCACCGCGATGCACGGAATGGCGAGTACCTGGTTGCGGGGCGCGCGAGGTCGACGATCCTGATCGACAGACTCGACGGGTGGGAGCAGTTCGATGAATGGGTCGCGGCCGAGTGGCGGCTCGGTTCCTCGCTGGGGCGGGAAGTGATGGAGGAGATAGCCCGCTGCACCAGCCGCCAAGCAGTGGCAGCGCACGGTCCAATGAGCATTGACGAGGAACTGGCGATCACCGATCCCCTCCACACGTGGGCGGCCGGCTTTAACCACAATCTCCGTCGGTTCCGTATGGAGGGCTACAACGGCGAAACCGTCGCCGAGCTGCTGTCGCACGCGCGGAAGCTGACAGAGGACCTTTACGTGCGTCACGGTTGGACGCTGCCACCTGAATCGCTTCCGGGACTTGCCTCGTTGAAATGACGCGCCAGGTTTCGACGGCGCAGGCTCAGAACACGTCGTCGGCGGCGGCGGAGCGACCCCGGCGGGCAAACTGTCCGAAGGCTGTCGTTGGCTCGTGGCCTTCGGCGAGGGGGTGCGCGCTGGCAGGCGATGGGGGTTCAGGGCTCGTGCCAGCCGATTCATCCGGGCTCCACAGCATCCGCGGGTAGGCGTAGAGGCTCACAGCCCTAGCCCCACCCCTCATACCCGCACGAACCAGGGTGTGACTACCAGCGCGTCCTGGCCCTCGCGACCTTGTCCGGGTGGCGGGAAACCCTCGCTGCCCACGCATCGACTGTTCTGGGAGACGTGTTTGTCATCGACTCGCGCCCCTGTCCACACCCCACCTCTCGGCCCTCGACCACCTTCCCGGTCAGACCCTCGAAGCGCATCGCGCGCTTCGAGGGTCTTTCTTTTTGAGCGCTGCTCTGCCTCCCTCATGGCGGAAGTGCTCGCCTGCTGTGCAGCCGAAGGCCGCGCCCCGACCGGGCCGCCGCGTGACGCGCCCCTCGCCGAGGGCCGCAAGAGGGCCGCAGGCGGCCGATCCATGACCACTTCGAGGCCACCAACTGGTCACAGGGGGCCGCCACGGGACCGCAAGCGGTCCGTTCCCCGGTCGCTACGCGGCCCGAAAGGACCCAGATCGGTCCCGCTGTGGCCACGATCTGGCCACGCCGTGGCCAGGGTTCCAGCCATGCGGACCCCGAGACGAGACCGGATCGGTCTCGTCAGACGAGGGTCAAGGGCTGAGGTGGGCGGGAGCGTGGAGCGTATGGTCCGCTCGTGTTGGTTCCCCGGCGAACCATCACCGGTACTTGCCCCGGCCCGTCGGCCGTGACGCCGCTCCTTCGTCACGGAGTCCCGGTCTAGTCCCGGGTCTGCGCGCCGGCGATGCCTCCCCGAGACAGGCCGATGGAACCCATGGAGCCCGCGGGTCGCGAAGGCCACGGCCGCACCCCGCCCCCGCTGAAGGGACACCTCCAGCCACGGAGGCTCTTCTGCCCGGCTGCCCCCGAAGGGATGGAGTTCGAGGCGAGCTGGCGGCCGGCTGGCGCCGACCGTGTCGACGGAGTCGATGGGGCACAAGCCGTCCCTGGGGCATCCGCCCCGGGGGTATGAACCGCTCACCAGACCCCTCGCTGGCGCGAGTGTTCTGAGCCTGGACAGGACCAATGGCCAAAAGTGGTCGACGCTTCTTCTGTACCTGTCCGATCGAGAGTGCAAAAGCAGGGACAGGTACACAAGAAAATGGAGCACAGGGCCCATGACACTGAAAGCGATGGCAGTACGCGATCGCGAAGGTGACGGCACCTCCGGCCCGGCTGTGGGACCGGTCCTGTGACCAGGATCTTTCAGGCTCTGTGACGAAGTACGAGACAAGGACGCAGCGGAGCCGTATCGGAGCCGGTGGCCCCCTTTTTTGCTCGGCGACAAAGCACGAGAAGAAGCCCGCGCCTCGAAGCCAGAAGCGAGATCTGGCGACGACGGAGGCCGCCAGATGAGCAGCGACGCCGGTCACCGATCGCCCGGCTGCGCCGGAGAGAGTTCGAGGCCGCTCAGCGACCGAGGAGGCAACGAGATGAGGAAGCGGCAGCCGTAACTAACGACGCCACGAGCCGTCCTGGCGGACGGAGCAGAGCCTGCTGCGCAGCCAGTGACGACCACCAGCTCGACCTCCTTCGTCGGCCGATCCGGAGAGGCCAACGCCGCCGCTGCGCTCTGGCGAGACAGACAGCACAGGAGGCAACTGCGTTGCCGCGAGCCCAGGTCTTCGCTGCGCTACGACCCGGAGCTGATGGCCGCCGCGTGCCGCGTCGAGAGCGGGGCACGAGCGTGGTGACAAAGGCGGTCACCACGCTCGACGTCGCTGCGCTCCAAGGCTGTCACCCTGGTGCCAAGGCCCCAGAAAGACCGGTGACAGCCAAGCCCCGCCAACTCAACGAAAATGGATGCCACTGTCACCACCCCCCACTGCTGTCTCCTCCGTCGACGGGGGTGGTGACAGTGATGGTGTCACCATCCATTTCCGTTGATACATCAGCAGAAGCTGATCTCGATCTTCCGCTAAAGCTCCAGATGCGAGAGAGGAAGGGAAAGGGCATAAGGGGGGGTGACGCCGGGCTACGTCTCCAAGTCGCTGCGCTCCCTGGAGACTTGCCCGTCGGTCGGCACAGCCGACACCCCTTCGGTCGCCCCTGAGACTCTCGCTGCGCTCGGTCTCCGTGGCTCCCTCTCCCTCGTCGCTGCGCTCCTCGGGCCCCTACTGCGTCGCTGCGCTCCTTGCCCTGCTGTCATCCCTGGGGGGATGCCATCCGGGTGCCCACGCCCTCCGCGCGTCCGGGCTGCCCCCGCCACTCGTCCGCTGCGCTCCCTCGTGTCGGTGCCAGGTGGTCGCCGGTCTGCGACCTGCGATCGACCCACCGGCTGCGCCGGGTGTCGGAGCCACAGGTGTGGCGAACGGCTGGCGCCGCAGCCGGCGCGGTGCGCCGAGAGCTGGAGGTGCGAGGCAGGAAGTGGTGCCTGTTCGCTGAACTGTCGACCTGGGCTTCGACCACGAGTGCGATGTCCTCTCCCGCCTCGACACCCAACCTGGTCTGGAGGCCCGCCCCGCTCCCCAGACGAGTGGACCAGAGGTGGCTCGAGGCCAGGTTCGCCCACCAGAAGCACCGCGGCGTGCCGGGGATGACTGCCGAGGAAGCATCCCAGGACCTGGCCGCCGCGCTCGCCCCGCTCATCACCCCAGGGACGGGCCGGGAGGCCGCCCTACGTCGCGGGGAGACGGCGCCCGGTGCGACGGCCGCACAGCGCATCGCCGAGCGCCACGCTCGCTACCCCGAGCTGCGCGACCTGCATCTGGACGGCGGAGACGCGAGGCTCAGAACGTCCACCTGTAAAGACACAGGTCGCAGCCCTACCAGGCCCCTATCACCCGACTTCGCCGGAGCCCTGCCAGTGAGATAGCCCCATACCGCAGTCAGTGGATTATTGCAAGTCATCCAGGGCGGGTGGACGACGGGTTTGCGGACTTTTGCCCGCACTGCTACGCTTCGGGCGAATTACGAGGCTTGCGTGTGTTACGGTTCCGGCGCGCACCGCGCAACCGCAATTGCGGAAGAGTGAGAGACAAAGGAGCCAGACATGGCAATCAAGGACACGATGCGTTCGCTGGCCGGAAACTCGACGACCGAGGCGACTGCTGAGGAGAAGGTCCTCTCCAACGCCCCGCTCGGCGCCGACATCTTCGACGCTGACCGCCCGATGATTCACAGCGCCATCAACGAGGCCTGAGCCTCTTTGGCGGGAGCCCGCTCCGGTCACCACGACGGGGCGGGCTCTCGTCAGCCAAAGAATGTTCTCGATCGACGATTGGCCAATCCATTGTCTTCCCTGCACCCGCTCGTCAAGCTCGTAGACAAAACTGGAATTCTCGGCTCGGATAATTGGAACCGTCGCCATGTCCTGCTGCCCGGAGCGCTCTCCCCGGCGGATTTCCTGTCCGAACAGGACGTCTGGTCCTTCTTGGAGCAGCCATTCATGCGGAGCCCTTACTTCTCGGTCGTCAAGGAAGGCGTCTGGGCCAGGCCGGACGCAGTCACGCGGAGCGCGACCCTGCGCGACGAGACGCTCGACAACCTCTCGGATCCCTCGGGCATCCGTCGGGCCGTCGGCGCAGGTGCGACGATCAAGTTGAACCAGATGGAGGACTGGCACCGCCCGACGCGAGAGCTGATCCGACAACTCGAGGAGCGGATCCCTGCCGAGCTGAAGGCCTTCGTCTTCTACACGCCCGCCGACAACACGGGCATGCGTCCGCACCGCGACGGCTCGCACGTCCTCGCCGTCCAGTTGGCGGGGTCCAAGCGGTGGCGGATCCACGACGACCCCGACCAGGTGGACTCGCGATCGGGGCTCGACGTCGACGTCGACGTCTGGAGCCATGAGTTCGTCATGGAGCCAGGGGATGTCCTCTACCTCCCGCACGGCGTCCCGCACGCGCCCTCCGCGGAGGACGGAACTTCGCTGCACATCACGATCACTCTCACGGAGCCCGGCCCTCTCGATCTCTGCGAGGCCTTGCTCGCCGGCCTTGCGGACGAGCGGCCGCAGCTCTGGGCGAGCTGGGCACAACTTCGGAACGAGGATCGGGCAGACGCCGTGATCGAAGCCCTGACGTCCGCTCTTTCGGGCGTCGAGGAGCAGGAGCTGGTCACGACCGCGCTCGGACAGATGAGGAACAGGACGCTGTGATGACACTCTCCCCGACAGTCGTAGACGAGACCGTACCGACCAGTGCCGGCCTGAGCAGCCTCGTGGGTGACGTCAGCGAGTTCCGCGCCGACCGCTGGAGCGCCCTGCCGGCCCAGTTCACCAGTCGTGGCGCCCTTGGCCCGATCACGACGACTGAGGTGTGGGACCAGATTGACTGCGGCCTCGTCGTCCGACCGTTCGTCCGGCTCGCGCCGGAGAGGTCCGGGGTCGACGTCACCAGGCTCATCGTTAACAACCCGCGACCGGGATATGTCCAGTTCGAAGCCACCCGCGACGCCGTCCGTGACGGCTCGGTCCTGGTCCTGGAGCGCTCGGAGCTCTGGCATCGCGGACTGGCCGACGCTGTTGCCGACCTCCAAGCAGACTTCCCCTTCCCCGTGACGGCGACGGTCGTCGTTGTGCCGTCCAGCACGTCGGGTGCGTCGCTTCGTGAGCTGCTCGCCGCATCCGACCATGAGCACCTCTTCGCGGCGGTGGCTGAGGGAGCGCTGAACGTCAGGGTCGGACGTGGGCAGGTCGACACGGTGGCGCCCGGGTCGTTCGATGCTGTGCTCGTTCCCGACGAGATCGTCTACCTGCCTCCGGCATGGCTCGCGACGCTCGACGCGCAGGGCGGCGACTCCCTCGTGGTAGTCTTCCGGACCGTCGAAGCCTCGCCGACACAGCTGGCGGAGGTCGCTCTGGCGACGTTCATCGGGGGCCCGGCCGACCAGATCGCCGCGACGCATCACTTGATGTCGTCGAGCGACAAGGTGGAGTGGCTCCGCACCGAGCTCGCAGCGCACCTTCGCCAGCTGTCAGGTCGGTCACTGCTCGCGATCGTCCGAGACGACACCCGGTAGTGACCGTCGGTCTCGAGACAGGGCTGGGGACACAGTTTCTGAACAGCGTCCTGGGCTTGCAGCGGATCGTCTCCGCCGTCCCGTGGTGCGGGTGGTTGCTCGCCGAGGTCATGATGACCCGTCCGGAGCGTCACGGGCTGGTCCGCTACGTCCTGCGTTACGAGCGCCGCGCTGACGAGTGGTCGTTGGTGCATGCGGACGGGGACGCCACGCAGGTGGTTGCCCTGGACTCGACCTACCTCTACCTCGGTCGCGCATCCGAGCGTCGGCAGCGCGACGCTGTCTGGATCCGGTCGTCCGACAACGAGCGGCCGGCCCGAATCGTCGTCGAGTCACCGCGGGAGATCGTCTCCTTCGCTGCCAGTGAGGATCGCGTCGTCGCGATGGTCCGTGCCGACCCGGTGGCGACGGACCTCGCTCACGATGAGGAACTGGCTCGCGCCCGGCGCGGGTCCGGCGTATCCGTGATCCGCACGACACGGAACCTGGTTCCGCAGTCCGGTGCCTCCGACGACGGGTCGGTGCTGCGAGCCGTCGTCATCGACACGGCGGGAGCGGGTGCGCCACGCTTCCTTCACCTGCCCCTCGGGTCCGACGAAGAGCTCACCGGGGAGTGCGCCCTCAGCGACGACGGAGCGCTTGTCATGCTGGGAGTCGCGCACTGTCCCCGCTCGGGGCACCGTACGTACGGCATGGTGCTCGTCTCTCTCGACGACGACTCGACGACGCCCGTCTGGAAGGACGGTGTCGATCTGTCCGCGCCGATGGCCCGGCCCAGCGAGCGCGAGTTCGTGTGCGTCGGAGAGACGGTCGCCACCCCGGCCGACGCGCCGCACCAGCTCCCGGTCCTGGTCGACCGGCACGGCAGTTCGAGGTCGCTCTACGAGGAGCGGGACCTGTGGATGGTCCCAACGACGTGGATCGGTCGTGACCACCTGGTCTGCACCGCTCACGCAGGAGGCCGGCAACGAGCGTGGATCATCACGCCCGACGCCGAGGAGTCGACGCCGGCGACCGTGGACCTCGCCGGTTCGATCGAGAGCATCCGGACGCATCAGGGAGTTGCGGCGGTCGTGTGGTCCACGATCGACACTCCCCCCGAGGTCGCGACGCTGGAGGCCGCCGCACTGCTGCGCTCCGCGCAGGTCCCGGCGGGACGACTTGCGGCACCGAGCCTCGGTCGGGTGGGTCGTCTCGAGCGGTTCGAGACTGACACCGCTTCCGGTCGGCTCGGCGGGTGGCTCTGTCTTCCCCCGGGGGACCGGGCCGGTGGCTTTCCTGTTCTCGTGTGGTGCCACGGTGGTCCGTTGTCGAGCTGGTCGGGGTGGTCCTGGCGGTGGAACCCCTGGCCATACGTGCTCGAGGGCTACGCCGTCGTCCTGATCGACCCGCCGCTCTCGCTGGGGTACGGCCGCACGCCCGTCGCCGACGGGTGGGGAGCCTGGTCGACAGTCGTGGCGGCGACGGCTGCGGCGCAGATCGAGGGCTTGCTCTCCGACGACCCACGGCTCGACCGGGAACGTCTCGGCATCATGGGAGCGAGCTTCGGCGGCTGGCTGGCACTGGCGCTCGGCGCCCTGCTGACCCCGGTCAGGCTCGTGGTCGGTCACGCTGCGTGGCTAGACCTGCGGTCGGTGGCCCGGTCGTGCGACCTGCACTGGCACTGGCTCCGCGAGTACGGGGAGCTGGACGGGCTGTCGTACGACCTCGAGCGGGTCCACGTCGACCGGTACGACACGTCGACGGCGGTGCGACTCTCGCACGGCATGCAGGACCTGCACGTCCCCGCGGTCGAGGCCTTTGGCGTACACCGGGAGCTGGACCGGGTCGGCGTCGATGTCGAACTCGCGCTTTACCCCGATGAAGGACACGCTCTACGCCGTCCTGCGAACGTCAGAAGCTGGTTCGAGTGGGCTCTCGCCGCGTGCGCCGCCCACGTTTCCGCGGGAGACGTGGGATGACGACGCACGCACCCCACGCCCAGCCGACCGCGGACCATTGGATCGGAGACGACCCGTCAGCCAGCGTCCTGGGAACGGGCACCTCACTCCGGGTCCGTTCCCTCGACGCGACGGAGGCGTACGCCCGAGCAGAGTTGGACGCCTGCGGCATCACCCGCATCGCCGACGTCACCGACCTCGACCGGGTCGGGATCGACGTCTACCACTCGGTCCGACCGGATGCGATGACCGGCCTCAACACCGTGACGAGCGGCAAGGGCACCTCGAAGCAGGCTGCTCGGGTCTCCGCGATGATGGAGGCGATCGAGCGCCGGTGGTGCGAGCCGCCGGTCGGGGGAATGGTCCGGGCCACGTACGACAGCCTCGTCCTCGAGGGCAGGGCCGTTCTCGACCCTCGCAGACTCACACCCCGACGTTCGCACCGCTGGAGCCCCTCGACCGAGATCACCTGGTGCCCGACCCGCAGCCTCGGCACGGACGAGATCGTCCTGGTCCCCGCGTTGGCGGTCTTCACGCCGTTCCCGCACGAGGCCGGCCTGTTCAGCTCGAACACGATCGGGCTCGCGGCCGGGAACACGCCGCAGGAGGCGCTCTTCCACGGTCTCCTGGAGCTCGTCGAGCACGACAGCACAGCATTCGGCGAGACGCTTCAGGACGGCCTGCTGATCGCCGAGCCCACGCTGCCGAGCGAAGCAAGACGACTCGTCGCGATGTTCGACGAGGCAGGCGTCGACGTCGATGTGATCGCGTACGCGAACCACATCGGCGTGCCCACGTTCAGCGTCGCCATCGAGGACCGGCACCGCCGGGACGGAATGCTGTTCAACGGGGGGGCCGGATGTCACCTCGATCCCGAGGTGGCGGTGCTCCGCGCCCTCACCGAGGCGGCTCAGTCCCGGCTCAATGTCATCGCCGGAGCCAGGGAGGACTTCGACCGCCAGGCCTACCGTCGGCACACGTCGTACGCCGACCTCAAGGGCCGGTTCGACGTCTGGCGCGCGGGATTCTCGCCCGGCAGCTTCGCGGACCTGCCCCGACTGACGACCGGCACGCTGGACGATAACCTGACGACTCTCGTCATGCTGCTGGGCCGGGCGGGAGTCCACGGGCTGTACGCCGTGGAGCTGGCACCGCCCGACTACCCGTTCTCGATCACCAAGGTCGTCGTCCCGGGCCTCGAGGTGTTCCACGAGGACAAGAACCGGCTAGGCGTGAGGTTGCACCGGGCGATTTCGCATCGCACCGAACCTGTCGAGGTGTCGTCATGACCCTCCACGCCGACGCCGGGCTGCCGGACTGGATCGTCTTCGCCGGACCGTCGCTCCGACCGCGCGACACGCTCGTCCTGGACAGGGCCGCCCGGTCCCGGCACTGCGCGATCGACTGGCGAGCACCGGTCTGCCGGGGCGACCTGCTGGACGCGCTCGCCGAGCACCCGTCGGCAACGGGGGTCCTCATCCTCGACGGTGGGTTCGGACAGAACCTGTCGGTGAGTGTCGCGGAGATCCGGCAGGCGTGCGTGAGCGTGCAGACGATCCGGGGCGGGTCCTCCATGGGGGCGCTCCGTGCGGTGGAGTGCCGCACGTTGGGGATGGAGGGCACGGGCTGGGTCTTCCACCAGTACCTCTCGGGCGCGACCGAGTCGGATGGTGACGTCGCCCTGCTCTACGAGCCGTTCGACCTCTCCCCGCTCACCGTCCCGCTCATCAACGTCCGCTATCTCCTGGAACTCCTCGTGGCCGGCGGACAGCTCGAGCCGTCCGCATCGTCGGACGCCCTCAGGATCGCGCGCGCCTTGCACTACGCCGATCGGCGCCCGACCGTCCTCGCTCACCACTGGACGGTGGGGCTCCCCGACCGCGCGAGACAGGTCCTCGTACCCGCGCTTGCAGACGATCGCCGGGACAGCTGGGACCGCAAACGCCTCGACGCCATCGAGGCCATCACTGGACTAGAGGCACGAAGATGACGATGTTGACCAGAGCACTAGCACAGCTGCCCAGCACGCGAAGCGGTCGGACGCTGTCCTCGCTCCATCTCGCCGATGCCGTCGGCAAGGGTGTGTTTCTCAGCGGAAGCATCGTGTACTTCACCCAGATCACCGGGCTGACGGCCGGTGAGATCGGGATCGGCGCATCGCTGGCCGGGGTAGGCGGGCTCCTGGCGACGCTGTGCCTCGGACCGGTCGCGGACCGGAGCGGCCCGAAGTTCATCCTGTTACTCATGCTCGCCATCCAGGCGATCGGCTTCGCCCTCTACCCCACCGTGCACTCGGTGGCGATGTTCTTCGTGCTCGTCACCGTCATGGGCGTCGCCGAGCACGGAGGCGGCCCGGCGTTCGGAGCGATCATCGCGTCCCTGCACTCACCGGAGCAGCGCGTCGCCGTGCGGGCTTGGCTGCGCACCGTCTTCAACACCGGCTTCGCGCTGGGTACCGGCATGTCGGCCTTGGCGATGCTCGGCGGCGAGGCATGGGTCCGCGTCCTGCCGGTGATCGCTGCCGTGATGATGTTCGTCTCCGCGGTGCTCGTCCCCTGGCTACCCCCGGTCGCGCGCGTGCCCCGCGGTCGGACACAGCTGTTCACGGCGGTGCGGAACCTGCGCTTCATGTCGATCGTGGCGCTGAACTTCCCGCTCGCGCTGCACGCGACCATCCTCCTGGTCGCGCTGCCGTTGATCATCGTCACGAGCACCGACCTCCCCGATGCCGTCGTCCCGGCAACGCTGATCGTCAACACCGTGCTGGTGATCCTCCTGCAGGTCAGGGCATCGAAGGGCGCCGAGGAGCTGTCCGGAGCGGCTCGGGTGGGCCGAGAGGCCGGACTCTGGCTCGCGGCAGCCTGCGTCCTGATCATGCCGATCGCCTTCCTGCCGGTCGTTCCTGCTCTTGTCACCGTCGCGGTCGTCGTGCTGCTGCTCACCGTCGCGGAGCTTCGACAGGCGAGCGCGTCCTGGGGGATGGCGCACGGGCTGGCCCCGGCGGAGGCGAGTGCGGAGTACATCGGAACCTTCAACCTCTACTCGGTGGCCCAGAGCATCCTCGGCCCGGTCCTTCTGGTCGCGACGATCGACAGCCTGGGCGACATCGCGTGGCTGCTTGCCGCGCTGCTGGTCGCCGCCGCCGGACTTGCCCTGCCGTTCGCGGTCCGAGCCATGACGCGCCCGACGTCCGAGCAGACGGAGGTCGTCCCGTGATCGGCGCGATCCGACTTCTCTCCGTCGATGACGTCGACGATGTCACGGCGCTGCTCCGGGAGAACCGCGAGTTCATGGCGCCGTGGGACCCGACGCGGGGCGACGAGTACTTCCTCGTCGAGAAGCAGCTGGAGATCGCGGAGCAGAGCCTCGAAGCTCACTCGCAGGGCACCATGCTCCCGGTCGTGATCCTCGACGACACCGGTGCGATCGCCGGACGGCTCAACCTCAACGGGATCACCCGGGGGGCGTTTCAGTCGGCCTCCCTGGGCTACTGGGTGAGCGAGAGGGCGAATGGACGGGGCCTCGCGACGAGAGCGGTCGCCGACGTCGTCGAGTTCGCCTTCGGTGAGCTGAGACTGCACCGGCTCCAGGCCGAGACCCTGTTCGCGAACTCCGCGTCGCAGCGGGTGCTCGCCAAGAACGGGTTCCGGCCGTATGGAGTTGCACCGAGCTATCTGCGGATCGACGGGCGCTGGCAGGATCACGTCCTCTTCCAGCTGATCGCCGACGAGCCGGCCCAGTGATCGCGCACAGGCGGCTCGGGCAGTCCGGGCTCAAGGTCAGCGAGGTCTCCTTCGGCGGGTGGCTCAACCGGACGGAGGGTGAGGCCCTCGCCCTGACGACGACCGCGCTCGAACTCGGGATCACGACCTTCGACACGGCCGACGTGTACGGCGCCACGCGGGCGGAGTCGGTCCTGGGCCGGGCCGTGCGGGGCGAACGCCGAGAGTCGTTGGTCATCTCGACGAAGGTCTTCGCGCGTGTCGGTCCGGGCGCGAACGATCGCGGCCTCTCCCGCAAGCACGTCTTCGAGGCGTGCCATGCGTCGCTGCGCAGGTTGGGTACGGACTACATCGACATCTACCATGCGCACCGCTTCGACCCTGACGTACCGCTGCGGGAGACGCTTCGCGCGTTCGACGACCTGGTCCGGCAAGGGAAGGTGCTGTACGTCGGCGTCTCGGAGTGGACTCCGGAGCAGATCCGCCGAGCAATGACGATCGCCGACGACCTGGGTCTCGACCGCATCGTCGTGAACCAGCCCCAATACAGCATGCTCTGGCGAACCGTCGAAGCGGAGGTCTCTCCTCTATGCGCCCAGGAGGGCATCGGCCAGATGGCCTGGTCCCCTCTCGCCCAAGGACTGCTCAGCGCGAAGTACGTGCCCGGTCAGCCGCTTCCCTCCGACTCCCGCGCGGCCGGTTCTCTGTCGGCGAAGTTCGCCCGCGGCGGTCTCGAGACGGCTGTCCTGTCGAGGATCCAGCAACTGCGGGCCATCGCGGCCGACCTCGGGATGACGACCACGCAGCTCGCCCTGGCGTGGGTGCTCAGTCGCGAGACCGTCGCCTCCGTCATCGTCGGTGCGAGCAGACCGGAGCAGCTCGCCGAGAACGTGGCGGCTGCCGGCATGACCCTCGATCGACAGGCTCTCCGTCTCATCGACGAGGTGGTCGGCGACATCGCGGAGAAGGACCCCGCGCATATTCCGTCCGAGCCCGACGACTACCGCCGCGACACGAGGACCATGGATGAATCTGTCTAGCGACCGTGGCCGACTTGACGAGCTGCTCCGGCTGGTCCGCGGCGACGAGAAGCATGAGAAGGCGTCGTCGTCGACGATCGACGTGATCTGGGTGATCTTCGACCGTGTGCTCGAGGCCGGGACAGGGGCCCAGCGACGTGACCTGTTCTACCTGTCGAAGGGTCACGGACCCATGGCGTACTACGCCGTCCTGACGGCGAAGGGCTATCTCGAGCCGACAGACCTGTACCAGTTCGGCCGCTTCCATGGTCGCCTCGGACATCACCCCGACCGGATCACCGCACCGGCCGCCATCGACATCTCGAGCGGCTCCCTCGGTCACGGGCTCGGGCTCGCTGTCGGCACGGCGCTCGGGTTCCGTGCGCAGGGACAGGACGACAGGCGCATCTTCGTGCTGGTCGGCGACGGCGAGCTCGACGAGGGCAGCGTCTGGGAGGCGATCGCGTTCGCCGGTCGGGCTCGGTTGTCGGCGATCTGTCTGGTCGTCGTCGACAACGAGTCGGCGAGTCACGGCTGGCCAGGGGGCATCGAGGCTCGGCTGAGTGCCGAGTCATGGTCCGCCATCCGTGTGCCCGCATGGGATCACGGCGCACTCGAGACGGCGCTCAGCGAGACGGGCTCGGGACTGCCACAGGCAGTCGTCGTCCATGCAATGGGGCTGCCGAAGCCTCGAGGAGGTGAGTGACGTGGCAGGCGCGATGCGTGCCCGATTCGTCGACGTCGTGCGGGACCTGCTCGACACCGACACCCGGACCATGGTGGTCACCGCGGACCTGACGTCCGAGATGCTGCAGCCCGCCCGGGACCGCCACCCGCTGCGAGTCATCAACGTGGGCATCCGCGAGCAGCTGATGATCGACGCTGCCGGCGGGATTGCCCTGGCCGGCATGCGCCCCTTCGTCCACAGCTTCGCGCCTTTCCTCGTTGAGAGGCCGTTCGAGCAGATCAAGGTGAGCCTGAACCACCAGGGCGCCGGCGCGGTGCTCGTCAGTGCGGGTGCGTCGTACGACATCTCCGGTGGGGGACGCACGCACCAGGCACCGGGGGACGTCGCGCTCCTCAACACGCTCCCGGACTGGACCATCCATGTGCCGGGCCACCCCGACGAGGTCGAGGATGAGCTTCGGGCGGCAGCCGTGGTCGACGATCTTGTCTACGTCCGACTCTCCAACCAGGGCAACCGGACGGCATTTGCGGTCCGGGGTTCGTCGCTCGTGCGGCTCAAGTCCGGGCGGCGGGGGACCGTCCTCGTCGTGGGGCCCCTGTGCGACTCGGTGCTGGCTGCCACCGCCGACGTCGACGTGAACGTCGTCTACACCACCACGCCCCGCCCGCTGGACGCCCCGCAGCTCAGGGCCCTGATCGGCTCCGCGGGGGCCCGGGCAGTCGCAGTCGTCGAACCGATGCTCGAGGGCACGAGCGTCGAGGAGGTACGCCGGGCCCTCGACGACCGACCCCTTCATCTCCTGGCCGTCGGGGTGCCCCGCCCCGAGCTGCGGCACTACGGCTCGCCGGCACAGCACGCCGCCGCTCATGGGCTCGACGAGCGCAGCCTCCGACGCCGACTCACCTCGTTCTTCGACACAACTCACTTCCGGAGCAACTGATGCCCCTCTCCCTCATCAACGAGACCGGACCCCTGGAGCCTCAGGACGCACGGCGCTTCGCGCGGCACATCAGCATCCCGATGATCGGAGCAGCGGGCCAGCAGCGGCTTCGAGCGGCGCGCGTTCTTGTCGTCGGCGCAGGTGGCCTGGGCACGCCGGTTCTCATGTACCTGGCTGCCGCAGGGGTCGGGACCATCGGTGTCGTCGACGACGACACCGTCGAGGAGTCCAACCTGCAGAGGCAGGCCATCCACTCGATGCGGACGCTAGGGCAGCCCAAGACCTCGTCGGCACGAGCATTTATCCACGACCTCGATCCCGGGATCACGGTCGTGGAGCATCGCGTCCGGCTGGACGAGCACAACGCGCTCGCACTCGTCGGCGAGTACGACCTGGTGATCGACGGTAGCGACAACTTTGCCACCCGCTACCTCGTCAACGACGCATGCGTGCTCCTGAAGAAGCCGTGCGTGTGGGGTTCGGTCTTCCAGTTCTCCGGCCAGGTCAGCGTGTTTTGGGTGGGCCACGGTCCTTGCTACCGATGCCTGTTCCCGCAGGCGCCTCCCGCCGAATACGCTCCAAGCTGTGCTGAAGGCGGCGTGTTCGGCGCGATCTGCGGCAGCATCGGCACTCTCCAGACCGCCGAGGCCATCAAGATCATCACCGGTGTCGGTCAACCGCTCATCGGGCGGCTGTGGCTCCAGGACAGCGCGGCCGCGACCACGCGTGTCCTGCAGTTCGGCCGCGATCAGGAGTGTGCCGTGTGCGGGGACTCCCCGACCATCGGGTCACCTCAGCTGGAGGCCGAGTCCTGCGCCCTCCCGCAGTCGCCGGCCCTCGTCGTCACTGCCCGTGAGCTGTGTCACCAGCTTGACGAGTCCGAGGGTGTGCCCCATGGAGTCGAGCTGTGGGACATCCGGGAGGAGTTCGAGTGGGCGAGCGGCACGATCCCCGGCGCGCGCCTGGTCGGCCCGAACGGCGTCGACGATGCCCAACCCGGTGCCGCGACCGCGACCGTCATCATCTACTGCGAGGGTGGAGTTCGTTCCGCTCGAGCGCTGCCCAGGCTGCTCGAGCGGGGAATCTCGGCTCGGCACCTGGATGGCGGGATCAGTGCATGGAAGGCCGCCGACAAGGGAGTGCGAGCATGAGTGTCATCCTGGAGATCCCGCCGACGATCCAGGCCGCGGTCCACGTACCCGCAGAGGTCGAGGTCCAGCCCGGAACGGTCCGCGCGCTGCTCAACGAGCTATTCCTCGGCTGGCCAGAGGTACGCCCTCGCCTGGTCGCGGAGGCAGGCGGGCTCCACAGATTCGTGAGCGTCTACGTGGGTGACACCGACATCCGTCTGCTGGACGGACTCGACTCGTTCGCGGTCGCGGGTCAGAGGGTCGTAATCCTCAGCGCGGTCTCGGGCGGATAGCTCGCCGACCACGACGGAGGTGTCGCCGCGAGACCCTCGGTGCAGCAGAGTGCCGATCTGCGTGCACATGAGCCTCGCGCGACGACAGGCGGGACGGTATGTCTCTATGGTCAGCACCTTCCCCGCGTCCCAGTCGACGGGCATGGTGGTGCCCTCGTCCCCACTCGTCCGGCTACCGTCCGATGGCGGCCGACGGTCGGCCGGCCGGCCGAGATGCGAGACCTGCCTCGACGCGGGGAGAGCCGGTACCGATGGCAGGCGTGACGGTCCTCGGACAAGGTCGCCTTGTCGGGTGCGTCGTTATCCAGCCGGCTCGCCGCCGATACGGCTGCCGACAACGTCCTCGCGGCAGTCGCCCGCTGGGCGTGCAGTGCGTCTACCGTGACCACGGCACCGGTCAGGTCCAGGACGTCGAGCAGGGCCCGGGCCGCGCCGATCTCCGAGCCCTTGTCATCGATCGCGACCTGCCCGGCCACGGTTGCGGTGGTGTGGTCGAACGCCGCGACCAGGAACGAGCGGACCGCGCCCATCTTCCTTGCTCCGCGTAGCGCCTTGTCATCGATCGCCAAGACCCTGCGCCCGTCGACCATGCCCGCTCTCGTGCGTGACCACGCCCCGAGGATCTCCTCGAGACGGCCCGTGTCCAGGCGCGCGAAGACCCGACGGAACGTCGACTCATCCGCGATCCGCGTAACCCCGAGCCGGGCCAGGCGTCCGTCCCCAGACCCTGCCGCGTCCTTGACCCACTCCCCGATCGCAGTGAATCCCTGCGCTCCGGCCAGGACCGCGCACAGCGCAACAGCGACCAGACCATGCACGCTGTGACGACGACCGCGACGCGTACGAGGATCAGGCAGACCGGTCAGTAGGTCCATCAGTAGCTGCTCACGTGAGACAGCCTTGGACGAGGGGACAGGGACGCGAGACGATGACGACACGTGGGCGTGTTCCTCAGGTTGAACGGAAGCGTAGGAACTCCCGATCCAACCCGTACCGGACACGCCCACACCAGAACGTCCACCTGTAAAGACACAGGTCGCAGCCCTACCAGGCCCCCTATCATCCGACTTCGCCGGAGCCCTGGCTCCAGAATCGACCCATGCAGACCTATCCACTGAGCGAAGCGAAGACCAACCTGTCCGCCCTGGTCGACGGGCTGGAGAACAGCCACGAGCCGGTGACGATCACGCGGCATGGCAAGGCGGTCGCCGTGCTCATCGCGCCCGAGGACCTGGCGACCCTGATAGACGCGCTGGGCTGGCTGTCCGACCCCGACCATGCGGCCGAGATGGCCGAGGCTGAGTCCGCGGTCGAGGAGGGACACACCCTCAGCCTCGACGAGGTCCGCGCTCAGCTCGCTGAACGTCGATGACGGAGGCTCAGCCGGACCAGCCGTGGGACGTCCACTTCACGCCGCCGGTGCTTCGCACCCTGCCCAAGGTCCCGCCGCGCCTGGCCGATGCCGGGTTCCGGTTCTGCACGGAGCGGCTGGCGGGGAACCCGTACGCGTGACCAAGTCCTAGGTGTACTGACCCGTTGCGTTGTTGATTCGGTCGATGGGTCGTAGGCCGCCGATGCCGAGGTGGGGTCGTTCCAGGTTGTAGTGGTTGAGC